>DATNQR010000718.1:0-38495 GCA_036703905.1 Thermosynechococcaceae cyanobacterium | reverse complement strand
TGTACCGCGACCTAGCCAATCCAACACACGCTGCTGCACCATCTCTGACGAATTGATCCCTATCGTTACCGTCGTCGGTGCAATGCGATCGCGCTCCAGTCCCCACAGCTGCCATAGGGGGAGGTTTGCATAACGCCCCAGCCAATCGTGTAGCGCCACATCCAAAGCTGCTCTAGCTCCAGAGGGAAGCTGGGCCGCTTGCACTAGGCGATCGATGCGCTGTCGCTCCATCGGACTCATCGCCTTCAGCAAGGGCACGATTTTTTGAAGTGAGCGGGCGAGCGTTTCAGTCGTCTGGGTAACGTCGCCGATGGAGAAGGGCGATGCTTCTCCCCACCCTTCAACACCGTTATGCTCAATCCTGAGCCAGACATTTGTACTTTGAGCCGTTGTGCCTCGACTGATGGTTAGGGCAAAGCGCTTTTGAACGGTAAAAGTCTGGATTTGGATCTGCATATAAGTTAAAAACGTTGATCAATGTTCGTTAGTGTACTTTGCATTTTTAACTCTAAATTCTCCACTGTTCATGGTCTCAAGGCAGTGCTCTTAAAGCAATTCATCAAAGGGGTTATCGTCGAAGGGGTTAGAAAAGCGGCGCGGCGGGGGCGGAATTTCTCGCTCCTTGCCTGCTAGTTCTGAAGGGGGACGATCGCTGCTCCAAGCCCACCAAACCGTTCCACATTGACAGTGATAAAACTCCTGCCACTTACGACCCTGATCTGGGGTGAGGACAGGCGATCGACGGTTGATCCAAACCTGTTGAGCGCACTGAGTTGTGGAATGGCAGGTGGGGCAGCAGAACGTAAAGGCGTGAATGGCTGCCTGAGTCCAGGGGGGCGGTGTGGGCGAAAAGGCTTCCATGCGATCGAGGCAGCAACAGCTTACCCAGTATTGAAGAATTTCTGCTTAGGGCTTGATTCGCTTTGAGAATGAACGAGCGGAAGGCTGAGATCCTAACCTCTTGAGTAGGATGTCCGAGAAAGCACGGACTGTAGTGTTCAGCACTCAAAGATCTTTCTAGTTCCCTTACTAACTAAGGGGGAACGATCGTGCTTTGCTACAGACAATAGAACTTCTCGGACATCCTCTCACTCTCCAAAGAGGCTTTTGGTGTTTCTGCTCCACAAAAAGGGTTGAAAGGCTAGGGGAGCAAAGTCCTTAAGCCCGTACACTGCAACTTTACTTCTTCCCTTTCTTGTTACTTTTTTTGCTCTCTTTCTCAGAGGTTCCTTCAGCTTCAGTTTCGGGTTCGCTCTTGGCTTCCGGCACTGTGGCGGTTGTGCCAATTTGGGCAGCTACTTCAGCCGCAAAGTCGGTTTCTTCCCGTTCAATGCCTTCGCCCAGCACAAACCGCACGAAGCGGCGCACCTGAATGTTCTCTCCCAGTTGGGCGACGTGCTGCTTCACCAGTTCTTCAACAGTGATGCTGGAATCGCGAATGTAGGCTTGATCCAGCAAACAGAGTTCCTTCAGGCGCTTATCAATTCGCCCTTGCACAATCTTTTCCTTAATGGCATCCGGCTTCCCGGACAGGTCATCTTTGCCCATTTCGATCGCTTTTTCTCGATCGACAATTTCGGCAGGAATATCACTGATGCGGACAAACTCGACCTGGGTGCTGGCGACAATCTGCTTAGCAATGTCCTGCACCAGCTTTTTGAAGGCTTCGTTACGGGCCACAAAGTCAGTTTGGCAGTTCACTTCTACTAGAACGCCAACGCGGTTTCCGGTATGGATATAGCTATCGACAATGCCCTCGGCTGCTGTCTTGCCTGCTTTCTTGTCTGCCGAGGCCATACCTTTCTTACGGAGCCACTCGATCGACTTTTCCAGATCAGCGTCGTTTTCCTTCAGCGCTTTTTTGCAGTCCATCATGCCTGCACCAGTTTTCTGGCGCAGTTCGCCTACCAATTTTGCTGTAATTTCAGCCATGTGCCTCTCCTTGTGCTTGCCTTAGTGCTTGGACTGTAAGAACCGTAAGTTTGAGAACCGTGAGTTCTACTGTAAGTTTCAGGTTTTGAGTATCTAAATCAACTCAAAACCTGAAACTCAAAAGTGATCCTACCCTTCGGTTTCCTCGTTCCCAGTGGCGGCAACGTCGCTTTCTTCGTATTCGTAGTCTTCCTCACCGCCGTCGTAGTCTTCGTACTCGTCTTCGCCCTCAAGCTGCCCGTGGCGGCCTTCGTAGATTGCGTCGGCCAGCTTGCCCACGATTAGCTTGATCGATCGAATTGCGTCATCGTTAGCGGGAATCGGCACATCCACGACATCAGGATCGCAGTTGGTGTCCAACAGAGCGACAATGGGCACTGCCAGTTTCTGGCATTCCTGAATGGCGTTGTATTCCCGCCGCTGATCCACCACCACTACGATATCGGGAATCTTCCGCATCGCTTTGATGCCGCCAAGGTACTTTTGCAGTTTCTCCAGTTCTCGCCGCAGCATGGAGGCTTCTTTCTTGGGCAACAGATCCAGCGCTCCGGTTTCTTCTCGGCGTTCCAGGTCTTTGAGGCGATCGACACGGGTTTTGATCGTTACCCAGTTAGTCAGCATTCCGCCGAGCCAGCGCTGGTTCACGTAGTACGCGCCACACCGGGCCGCTTCTTGGGCAATGATTCCCGCCGCCTGCCGCTTTGTGCCGATGAACAAAAACTTCTTTCCCTGCTCGGAAGCAGTGCGAACGTAGTTGTAGGCACTGTCCATCAACTGGGCGGTTTGCACCAAGTCGATGATGTGAACCCCGTTGCGCGAGGTGTAGATGTAAGGATCCATTTTGGGATTCCACCGTCGGGTCTGATGCCCAAAGTGAACTCCAGACTCTAGCAATTGAGCCAACGAAACAACTGGCATATTGATTTGAACTCCTAGTTCGGGTTAATCCTCCATCCAGGAGCATCTCCGCAGACCGATCGGCTAAGTGCTGACCTTCCGTGCTGGAAACACCCGAAATCCCGGATGTGTGGGTTTTAGACAACTTTTCCAGGTTAACACAGGGGACGGGTCGATCGCTGGGCTGTGCTATCCCTCGCATTGATGATGTTCTAGTGAACGTGTAGCTCTAAATCACGAAAGCTTACCCAGCAAAGCTTCCTGAGCAGAGGATCAATAGGTCTAGCACACGACCAACTGATCCAGTCCCTTTTCTAAAATTCTCGCCACGGATTAGGCAATCAGCTCAACCTAGACGGGCGATCGATCCAGCGAAGCCAACCGTCCATCCTCCATGTGAATCAATCGATCGGCTACGTCCAAAATTCGGTTGTCGTGGGTAACGAGTAGAATCGCCGAGCCTTGCTGCTTGGCTAGGGACTGCATGATGTCTACTACATCTCGACCAGATTTTCTGTCTAGGGCGGCAGTGGGTTCATCGGCCAGGACGATGCGGGGACGGCCAACCAAAGCACGGGCGATCGCCACACGCTGCTTCTGTCCACCAGATAGCTCCTGGGGATAGTAATTAACCCAGTCTTTCAAACCGACAGCTTCCAGCATCGCTTCTGCTTGCGATCGACGTTCCTGGTCAGAATAGTCATGCAGTTCCAGCGCCATTTGCACGTTCTGCCGAGCCGTCAAGGACTTTAGCAAATTGTGAGCCTGGAAGATGTAGCCAATACTGCGCCGCACCTTCACCAGCAGGTTTGTGGGGGCGTTGCTGAGTTCTTCGCCCAGCACCTTCATGCTGCCTTCCTGGGTCGATCGCAGGGCCCCAATCAAAGTCAGCAATGTCGTTTTGCCAGAGCCGGACGGCCCCGTCATGATCACCACTTCTCCGGGCTGAATATCTGTTGTGGCTTCATACAGGATTTGCTTGCGAAGCCTACCCGTGCCGAAGTAGTGGTTGACCTGCTGGATGGAGATGACGGGTTCTTGCATAGGAGGTAACGAGGAGATAGGCAGGTGGGGAGCAATGTTTTAATTCTCCCCATAACGCTACTTGGCTGGAGCATTGAAGCGGCGCAACCAGCAAGTTCCTAGAATCACGAGGGCAACGACGACGATCGTTTCTGTCAGCAGCAGGGAAAAACTATCGCTCACGGTTCCCACGGGCGGCACATTGGGCTGGGTGTTGCGGACGGCAGGAGAGGCAAATAGCAGAGCCGCCATCCAGCCAAACATCCCAATCTCTGGAAGTTTGCCAGACTGAGCCACTTTGAGCGCCACCATCAAAGACAACAGCGCCAGCACCCATAGCGTCGTCATTACGACGATCGAGAAGAACTTGGTTGTGCCAGATCGAGAGACGTTGACATCAATGTTAATCAGATCAGCTGAGTTGTCTTTCTCGGTGGCGTATTCAATATCGTAGCCTGGAAGCTTGCCGAAGAAATTGAGGGTCAGCGGCACTTCTGCTCCTTCGGTAGTTTCCAGGTAAAAGAGAACCTCAGCCGTGTGGCGATCGAAGGGATAGCTGTCGGCATCGCCCTCACTGGTGATGAACTTAAGGCTGGACGCATCCATCGGCTTGCCTTTCTTGAAGGTGAGCTGCGATCCTTGCTTCTCAACGTTATTCACAGTCAACAGCAGGTTTTTAGCGGGAAAATCGGTATCGTTCAGCCGATAACTGCCTCTAGGAATAAACTCTAACCGAGCGTCCACCTCGCCCTTCACGGGGTCGAAGCTCAGCACATTCATGAAAACCTCTACGATGTCTCCTGGGGCATCAGGTGCAGTTGGACTGGCGGTAGCCGGACTGGGTTGAGCACTCTGGGTAGGCACAGGGGAAGCATTGTTTGCTGGAGCCGGGGATTCTTGGGCGACGATCGCCGCTGGGTTAAAGCCGGCAGCAACGACCAGAACGAGCGCAAAGCTGCACACGCTCAGAAGTAGAGCTTGCAGCGATTTTGATGGAAGTGACATAAACCAGAACCTATATGAAGGGAAAACCAATGGAGCACAGTTCTGAAAGCACCTAGAAAATATCGGCGGGGTCAGCATCCTGGACTTTGCGAACTGCGATCGCACCAGAAATCGTACACATGACGATCGCCAGGCACAATACGGTAATTGCCCGATCTGTGGTCATGGCGATAGGCAGCGAGGTGGCCTTCAGAGTCAGATTGTAGAGACCGAGCGCTAGCAGAAAGCCGGGAACGTACCCCATGATTGAGAGAATTAATGCTTCCTGGAATACAACTGAGAGCAAATAGCTATTGCGGTAGCCCATCGCTTTGAGGGTGGCGTATTCTGCTAGGTGATCGGTGACATCAGTGTAGAGAATTTGGTACACGATCACCGTGCCCACCACAAACCCGATCGCTGCCCCCAGAGTGAAGATAAACCCGATCGCCGTGCTGCTTTTCCAGTAGTTTTGCTCAAACTCAATGAATTCCTGTTTAGACATCACTTTGACATCACTGTTGGGTTCCTGAATGTCCTTCCGCAGCAAATTCATCACGGACTGCACATCGGTTCCTGGCTTGAGCCTAATTAGCCCTACGTCAATGAGTCCAGCCTTGCGACGATCGAAAATTCTGAAAAAGTTCAAATCACTGGTGACAATGTTGCCGTCTGCTCCGAAAGAAGCCCCCATCTTGAACAATCCAGCCACCGTGATTCGTCGTCCTGCTACCTCTGTTTGAACAAGCTCTCCCGCTTCAAATTTCTTGCCAACCGGCCCAAACTCTTCCCTGGAATCTTCATCAAACAACACAGTGTCCGGTAGCTGAATCTTATCCAAGCCCTGCACCACTCCAGGCAGAGAAAAGATAGGTTCTTTCGGGTCAAACCCAATCACCAAAATTCCACGAGTGCGCCGATTATCGGGGTTTTTCCACAGCCCAAAGTCCAGATAGACCGCACTGACAGATTCTACCCCTTCGTATCCCAGTGCTTGATAGAGGCGGCGCTGGGAAAAGCTCCTCATGGCGATCAGGGCAGTGGATTGAGGACTGACCAAAAAAACATCGCCCTGCAAGTTCTGGTGCATCCGTATTGCGCTATCAAACAAAGCGTCTCGAAAGCCCAGTTGAATGAACATTAAGATAACGGCAAAACCAATGCCCGCCAGAGCAATCAGCAGACGAACCTTTTCACGTTTTAGCTGTAACCAGGCTAGAGGAATGGCGAACATGGGGGAAGGTTTGAGTTTTGAGTTGAAGAGAATTGGATAAGCGAGGGTCGTAACTTGTTTCTGTGAGCCCAGCTCAAACTCACTCAGTCTGTAGGCTTAACTAAATGTAAAAGGGAGCTGGAGACTTCGCCCCTTCACCCCTTAGTTATCTACAGTTTTATTGCACCCAGCTATTTATTCAAAACTTGGTTTAGGGCGCGATCGCAACTTTGACCTGCAAATTTGTCAAGCCTGCAACTAACTTGCTGTCGTCCAGACGAATTCTCACCTCAACCACTCTGGCATCCGTATCAGCAGCGGGATCAGTGTTCAATACATCTTTCTTGCCGACTCTCAGAGCCACCCGTTCCACTGTGCCCGTAATTTTGTTAGGAAAGGCAGTGCTGGAAATTGTGGCTTTCTGACCGGAACGAACCCTGACAACATCAGTTTCGTAAACTTCAGCTACGGCATACATTCGATCGGTTTCCCCCAGTTCAGCTACGCCATTGCATTCGTTGGAGTTGCTGCCCCCCACGCCGCTACTCACCTGCTCTGCTTCTTTGGCGTGAATTTTGAGAACCTGACCCGCGATCGGGGCGCGCACCGCCGCCGTGTCTAGATCCACGCTCGCCTTGCGGAGGTTGGCTACTGCCACATCGCGCTGGGCCATCGCCTGTTGCACATCCACATCGCGCACTTGAACCAGTCCTTCCCTCACTTGCCCCGCCTGCTGAAACTCAGCCACCGCCTGCTGTACTTCTCGGCCAGTTTGCTCCAAAGCAGCTTCGGCAG
Source organism: Thermosynechococcaceae cyanobacterium (assembly GCA_036703905.1). Taxonomy (GTDB): domain Bacteria; phylum Cyanobacteriota; class Cyanobacteriia; order Leptolyngbyales; family Leptolyngbyaceae; genus DATNQR01. The sequence goes on along the minus strand of DATNQR010000718.1, from coordinate 31,651 downwards.
TTTCCGAAGCTGCTTTGGCAGATTCAAAGGCAGTCTGACGAGAATCCCGTTGCGACTCAGAGACAGCCCCCACTTTGAACAAGTCTTCAGCCCGTTTCAGTTCTACCTGCGCGTTCTTCAGTTGCGCCTGCGCATTCTTTAGTTCTGCTCGCCGCCGCACCACTTCTGCTTGCTTGGCGTTGGCTTGCTCGGCTCTGGCGGCAATCTGGGCAGACTGGGCGCTGACTTCTGCGGGCTTTGATCCCTGCCGAGCCTGAGCCACACGGCTTTCGGCTTCGCCCACCTGGGCCTGCGCCTGAACCACAGCCGCTTCCAAGCGCTCGTAGGTATCCATGACTGCAATCACGTCGCCCTGCTTAACCCGATCGCCCTCGCGTACCCGCCACAGTTTGATTGTGCCGCTCAGACCAGAGGAGGAAGGCGGATAGACGCAGTAGGTCTCGCCCCCTGGCTCTAGCCGTCCCAAAGCTGCGATCGCGCCCGTAGGACTGGCGCTGTCTGCGCCGCGATCGGTGGGCGGGGTAGCATTCTGAGCAGAAGTTGAGGGCCGTAGCGCTAAGAAGATGCCGACTCCCGACACGCTTAGAGCAGCGATCGCTAGAACTGCAATCCATTTTCCAGAAGATTTGAACAAGGCTTTAAGGCTTAATTCTGCCTGGATACGAGTACCAGAAGGAGTAATTCCGTCCTTATTCTACAGTCCTATACCGCTCCCCACCCAAGGAAGTTGAACTCCTGCTGGGCTTAGCTATTCTGGGCCATGCGGGTGGTTCTGAAGGTAACGTTGCTGCCTTCCTGGGTTTGCTCCAGCACTAGCAGCGGTGTGGGTTTGGCCTTCTGATCCCAGTGCATGGTAGCGATGCGGCCTTGGATGGTGGGTTGCCAGGTGTCGTGGTCGCTGTTAGGGCGCAGGAACGTCTCAATGCAGTCAATGATCTGGTTGATGGTAACGGATGTGGGCTGGGTGGGGAGCTTAAAGATTTTGATCTGAATGCGGAACAGAACGCGGCGGTTGCCTTTAGGCAAGTCTCCTGGATCATATTCCACGTCAAAAATCTCATCAATGTGTCGCCCACTGCTGGCGATGCCCAGTTCGCCCTGACTAGCCTGACCCGGCCGTAGGGCTACGCTGATTTTCTCCTTCACTTTGATTTTGATCTGGTTCAAGATGGCGAAGTGGAAAACTTCTTCATCCATCCGCATTCTCAAGTAGTCAAGGTTGAATTCGCGGGAGTGGATCAGGTCGGGGTTGCGCTCCATTTTGCCGATCGTTTCCACGGCATATTTCAGCTTTTTCTGAAGCTCCCGGTTCTTGAAGGTTTCAAATTTGACTTGCTTTGCCAGTTTGTCTGCACTCAGCTTGGAGTAGACCCCCAGCCCCACCAGCAGTAAGAACAGCACTCCGCTTGCGCCCATCCACAGGTTGAAACCACTCTCGGCTGGTTTAGCGGGGGTAGAGGCGGGCTGAGTTTTACTGAATTTGGGGGGCGCTTGAGCTAACTGCGGCGCTACCGCTAGAAAGGAGACTGACATAGAGGTTACAGGAGAGGGAAGCTTAGAACTAAGTGTAGAGTGCCCGGAAGCGATCGCTGGCTCATCATCACCCTAACTGATGCTGCAAAACTTCAAGAAGACTTCACTAAAATGAATAAACTCTGAGGAGACAGTTCGCGATCGACGTAAGCGGAGTAGCTATAGCGATAGACGACTTGCTTAGGACAATACTGAAGCTGTATCGCAATAAGGGGCTGAAGTCCCCTGTCTCAATTTTGGCAAAATCACGATCGTTGCGTGGGATCAGGATTAATTGGGTCAGCCCGATCGCTTCTTAACCAGTCACTCATCCGTCGGCAGGATGGCAAATCGGAGATGAGAATTGCATCATGAGCCTGCTCATTCATCCGGTTAGTCGTTGATTCCCCTTGTGTCTTCTGTCCGTTCAGTTCCCCCTGGCGCGCTGAATGCTGTCCTTGCCTACACTGCTTGGGGATTGCTGCCACTTTACTGGAAATTGTTTGGCTCAATTCCTGCGATCGAAGTGCTGAGTCATCGCATTCTGTGGTCAACGGTATTTTTGGTTGGGCTACTGTTGGTTCAACGGCGGCTTCGGGAGTTTGCAGCCGCTTGGCGATCGCCCCAACAAGTGGGTCTATTACTGGTTACGGCCACAATTCTAGCGGGTAACTGGGGTCTCTACATTTACGGCGTGAATAGCGATCGGGTCGTGGAAACCAGCCTGGGTTACTACATCAATCCATTGGTTAATGTTCTGTTGGGGATGCTGTTCTTCAAAGAACGCCTTAACCGACTGCAAATGGGTGCGGTTGGGTTAGCTGCGATCGGAGTCGCTATCTTCATCTGGCGCATCGGAACTGTGCCCTGGATTGCGCTGACTCTGGCTATTTCCTTTGGCATCTACGGCTCACTACGCAAGTCAGCAGCAGTTAACCCAACCGTGGGCTTGACTGTGGAAACTCTGCTGATTGCTCCTCTTGCGGTTGGGTTAATCAGCTATGGAGCGACTACGGGAACTGCCCACTGGGGGCAGAGTAGTCTGATCACTGCTTTGTTCATCGGTTGCGGGGTGATCACGTCTCTGCCTTTGCTCTGGTTTAACACGGCGGCTAAGCGCCTGCGCCTCTCCACTCTGGGGTTCTTCCAGTATCTAGCACCGAGCTTGCAATTGCTGTTGGGGGTGTTTCTCTACCATGAACCGTTCACGCTGACCCACCTTGTCACCTTTGGGCTGGTCTGGAGCGCGATCGGGCTTTATATGACTGCTTCTCTGCGATCGCCCTCTTGAACCGAGAAACGTGAATTTAAGGAACGTGTAGAAATGCTGGGAGTGGGCCGTCGGGGCGATCGTAGTTTCAGGTGAAAGATGGGGCATTTCTCAACCCTGAAGCGTCATTCAGCAACGCCAATTTCTTCTGCTTTAGATCAGGCAAGGCACGATCGTCACTAGCTCAGATTTAGCCAAACCTACTCCTCATCAAACTCCGGCGACCACAGATCCTCAATCTGCACCTCCCAGCCGGGAAGCAGATCCGGCACAGTCAAAATCTCACCATCCCGCAGCGTCATAGGCTCCGCATCTGATCGGCGCACCTCTAACCAGCGCTGTTCCGGGTGAATCAAAATTCCCACCCGCGTTCCCTGGCTCAGAAAATCATCAATTTTGTCCCGCAGTGCCGTCAAACTGTCCGAGGGAGACTTAACCTCCACCATCAAGTCCGGGGCCAACTCAGCAAACGTGCGGGGACTTTTCCGCAGTCGGGCCGCCAGCACAAAGGAAACATCCGGGGCGCGAGTGTCGGAGCTAGGCAGATTGAATCCCGCGCCTGCTCCTGTAATCCGGCCCAATTTGCGAGGACGCACCCAATTACGGAGTAGAGCGCTGAACTCAGAAGCGACCTCATCGGACTCATAGCCGGATGGACTCATAACTGAGATGTTCCCCTTAACTAACTCTATCCGGTAGTCAGTGCCGAGCTTCGCTTGAACTTGCTCCAGATGCTTGACTGTGAGAGACATAGCACCTCCATGAGAATTAGCTTCAGGGACGATTTACTCCAGCGTGGGCGTGTGATTGTGCCAGTCAGTGGCTTGCTCGTAGGCGTAGGCCACCTGGAACACCTGGTCTTCCCGCAGGACATTGCCGATGAGTTGCAGTCCGATCGGCAGTCCGTTGGAGTCGAACCCGCAGGGCAAGCTGATGCCGGGAAGTCCTGCCAGGTTCACTGGAATAGTCATCAGGTCAATCAGATACATACTGAGGGGATCGGCGGATTTGTCCCCCGCTTTGAAGGCAGTGCTGGGAGCCGTGGGGCTAACCAACACATCCACCTCCTCAAACGCCGCCTCAAAGTCCTGCTTGATCAAAGTACGAACTTTTTGAGCCTTGAGGTAGTAAGCGTCGTAGTAACCCGCCGACAGAACGTAAGTGCCGATCATGATACGGCGCTTCACCTCGGCTCCGAAACCCTCAGCGCGGGTGCGGGTGTACATTTCCATCAGGTTTTCCGCAGAATCAACGCGCTGGCCATACTTCACGCCGTCGTAGCGAGCCAGATTGGCCGAGGCCTCCGAGGGAGCAATGATGTAGTAGGCGGCAATGCCGTAGCGGAAGCGAGGACAGGAGATTTCTTTGATTTCGGCTCCCAGCGCTTTGAGTTGGTCGATCGCCCCTCGAACTGCCTTTTCCACCTGAGGGTCGAGACCTTCATCAAAGGTTTCCCGAATCACGCCAACTTTTTTGCCCCTCAGGTCGGGTTTCAGAAACTGGGTGTAGTCGGGAATCTCAACCTTGAGGCTAGTGGAGTCTTTGGGATCGTGTCCGGCGATCGCCCCTAGCAGAATGGCGGCATCCTCCACCGATCGACCGAAGGGCCCGATCTGATCTAATGACGACGCAAACGCCACCAAGCCATAGCGCGAAACCAGCCCATAGGTTGGCTTCAGTCCCACAATGCCGCAGAAGGACGCAGGCTGCCGAATCGAGCCGCCTGTGTCCGACCCCAAAGCCACAGTGCATTCCTCTGCTGCTACTGCCGCCGCCGAGCCACCGGAGGAGCCGCCTGGAACCCGTGAAATATCCCACGGATTTCCCGTCTGAGCAAAGGCTGAAGTCTCAGTCGAGCCGCCCATGGCAAACTCATCCAGGTTGGTTTTACCCACCATCACGGCCCCGGCCGCGCTCAACTTCTGCGTCACCGTGGACTCATAAGGCGGCACAAAATTCTGCAAAATCCGCGAGGCGCAGGTGGTCGGAATGCCTTTGGTGCAAAGGTTGTCCTTAATGCCGATCGGAATTCCCGCCAGTAGCCCAATCTCCTCTCCCGCCGCGATCCGGGCATCTACCTGTTGAGCCTGAGCGATCGCCTGCTCTGCCGTTACCTGCAAAAAGCTGTGCAGCTTCGGTTCCAGTGCCGCAATGCGATCAAGGGCAGCTTGGGTAATTTCAACGGCGGAGCAGTCTTTGATGAGCAGTTGTTGATGCAACTCGCGGATGGATGTCATGCTGAACCTTTATCAGAGAGAAAGTTAAAGAAAAAAGAGTGAAGTTTCTGAGGCTTGCGAAACATTAGGCTGATTCAGAGAGTCAAGCGATCGCACTGTCCAATATACCGTCTTCACCCTATGCACTGGACTCAACTCACCGCGCTTTCTGTGGTTAGCTCAGGTGTTGCTGCTCTAGCAATGCCTGCGGTTATGCCCGCCGCCCACGCTGAAACGATCGCGCCCCAACTGGCTCAGATCTTCCGCCGTCCACGCCCTCGTCCCACGCCCCCTGCTCCCCCCGCTGCTCCCACTCCTGCGACATCTGATGTAGGCCAGCAAATGGTGACGGCTCATAACCAGTGGCGATCGAAGGTCGGAGTTCCCCCCTTGCGCTGGTCAAGTGCCCTAGCTACCTACGCTCAAGAGTGGGCCAACTACCTAGCGGCAAATAATAAATTCGAGCACCGTACCAACGGCAAGTACGGCGAGAACCTATTTTGGGCCCAGGGCAAGCGTTGGTCGCCCAGCGAAGTTGTGACCAGTTGGGGCAACGAAGTGAAAGACTACACCTACAGCAACAACAGCTGTCGCGGCGTGTGTGGGCACTATACCCAAGTTGTCTGGCGCAACACCACTGAGGTGGGCTGTGCGGTTGGTCGATCGGGCAATCAAGAAGTCTGGGTCTGCAACTACAACCCGCCCGGAAACTATGTGGGGCAGCGGCCTTACTAAGTTGCGGCCTTACTAAGTTCTGTTGACTTCTAAATCAAGATGAAGGCGATAAGGGAGTTTAAAGGCATTGCCCTCAACAGGGGCAACCCTCTCTGCACTCCCATTTCGACCCAGAATGTCAGCACAATCTAGCCAGCGTGGGACGATCGCTAACTCCGAAACAGGCGACTGTACTGGGTTTCGTGGGCCATGCTGGCCAGCGCCAGCCCCCAGCCGCAGCTATCCAAGTTGTCATCTGGCAGCGCTAGGATTTCCTGGGCGGCTTGTTCCAGAACGGGCTGGAGTTGCAGTAACAATTTCTGGCCCGCAGTTTGCCCTAGCGGAATTAGCTTGATCCCAGCGTTAATCAGATTGATGGCCCAACTGTGCAGGTAGCCGATCGTTGCTGAATTAAGATCAATTTCCCAGGCAGAAGCAACGAGGCCAAAGGCGATCGCGAAATTGCATTCCTTCTCCAGTCCAGCTGCGAGAGAATTGGGCGTGAGATCCTGGAACAGCCGCAGGAGCGATCGCCCCATCTGCCAGCTTTGCGATCGCAGTTCCTCGGTTTCCCGGGCCGCCGAGAGCCAGTGGTTCCATTGAGAGAGACGATCGAAGTCCTGGGCTTGACTGGCTCCATAGCTCCGTACCATCACCGCCGCCTCCAGCCGAATTGCTCCATAGCGCAACTCCTGGGTCAGCCACTGGGTCAGCTCCGCAGCATCAGTGAGTTGCTCCGCCTCCACCAGAAACTCCAGTCCTTCTGAGTAGCTGTAGGCTCCCACAGGCAAACCTGGGCTGGATAACTGAAGCAATTTGAGTAAATCAGAGGAGTTCATAACGCTACCTAGTGCCCATGCCCGTAAGCCCCAAGCTCCGGTTGGAACGGCTGCACTTCTTCCACCACCCGTAAGCCCCGGTGCTCCAGTAGATCCCGCAGCACGGAGTCGGGTAAAAGTCGTAGATAGGTCGGCGCAATTTCTAAAGGAACGTGGCGGTTGCCTAAATGGTAAGCCGCTTGGAGCAGTGCTAGAGGTGTTTCGGTCTGCACAGTCAGCACGGGTTCAGGTTCGGCGACAATGCGAATAAACTGCCCCGTCTCGGATTGCAGCACGTCGCCATCCCGCAATACGGTTCCCCTGGGAAGTTGGAGGAACACTACCTGTCCTGCGCGGGTTTCAAAACGGTGGCGAGATCGTGTTCGCTCCTCTGAGGTGAGGGAGAGAGTAAAGCTAATCGGTTGGTGGGTTGGCTCAAGGACGCGGTGGGTTAGGGTAGTTGGCTCAGTCATGATTCCTCAGTCATGGTTTAGAGGCAGCAGGTTAAAAGCTTGCAGCAAGACGAGTATTAACAGTTCAGTGGATTTTACTGAAGTCATAACGATCGTAACTTGTTAGCAACATAAAGAGATTAGTGAGGCTGAGAAAAAGCTTCTTATCTTCTTCACAAATTTTTCTGAATACTCACCATTCCTTTACTGTGAATTGTATCCAATAAAACTATTATGGTGAGGTAAGGATACATCTCTGCTAGAGACTACTGAAAGGTTTCTTCACTTTAGATACTCCTTAGTCTGAGTGAGCGTAGCTTTTCTTAGAGTGTTTTTGAGAAATTCTTTACTACTTTTTGCCAATCTCGCTTGCACAATTTATACAGACAATTGTATATGTGAGATTACTTGGTTTCAGTAAGTGCAATTGAGAGAATCTACCTGTTGATTGTATGTACGATTTTGTGATTGTGGGTGGCGGCATTGTTGGGCTTTCTACTGCTTTATCCCTAGGACAACAGCATCCCCGAGCTAAGCTTGCTGTTTTGGAGAAAGAATCTACCTGGGCGTTTCATCAAACTGGCCACAACAGTGGGGTGATTCATTCAGGTATTTACTACAAGCCAGGTAGTTTCAAAGCAGAACTTTGCCGGGCTGGACGGGATTCAATGGTGCAATTTTGTCAGACCCACGGAATTGAGCATGAAGTCTGTGGCAAAGTAATTGTGGCAGTACGATCGGAAGAACTACCTCTGCTGGAGAACTTGTATCAGCGTGGTTTACAGAATGGCCTGTCGGTCGATCGTCTCACTGCCGAACAAGTTGGGGAAATTGAACCTCACGTTCGATGTCTAGCTGGAATTCGAGTTTCTTCGACGGGAATTGCGAACTATAAACAAGTAGCTCAAAAATACGCTGAACTAATAAGCCTGCAAGGAGGCGAACTACATCTCAACACTCAGGTGACGCAGATTGTAAACCGTGATCGTACTCAAGTACTGGAGACAACTCAGAGAATCTTTAAGACTCGGTTTGTAGTGAACTGTGGTGGTTTGCAAAGTGACCGAATTGCCAAATTAGGAAGAGTTGACCCGCAGGCGAGAATTGTACCTTTTCGAGGGGAATACTACGAATTGAAACCCGAAAAGCGATATCTTGTGAAGCACTTGATATACCCCGTCCCTAACCCAAACTTTCCGTTTTTGGGGGTTCATTTTACTCGCATGATCGATCGCAGCGTCCACGCTGGGCCCAATGCCGTCCTTAGTTTGAAGCGAGAAGGCTACAAGAAAACCGATTTTGACCTAAGAGACTTCGTTGAGGTCATGACTTTTCCCGGTTTCTGGAAACTAGCTGCCAAACACGCCGATGAAGGCTTGCGAGAAATGGTGCGATCGGTCAGCAAGACCGCCTTCGTCCGCAGCCTGCAAGCTTTGATCCCAGAAGTTCAGGCAGATGATCTGATTCCCACCCATGCAGGAGTCCGGGCGCAGGCATTAAGGAACGATGGTCGGTTAGTGGATGATTTCTTGATTATCCAAGACGATCGCTCAGTTCATGTCTGCAATGCTCCTTCCCCCGCCGCCACTTCTTCTCTAGAGATTGGCCGAGCGATCGCGGCCCATGTGGGCGATCGTCTTTCCTCCGACCTTGCCACCTCGTCATCTACCTACTCATGAAAATTCTCGTTACTGGAACTGAAGGCTACATCGGCTCTGTCCTCGCCCCACTTCTGATGCAGCAGGGTCACGAAGTCCTCGGTGTAGACACAGGCTTCTACAAAGTTGGCTGGCTCTACAACGGTACAAACTTCACGCCCAAAACCCTGAACAAAGATCTGCGACACCTCACCGCCGAAGACTTCGAGGGCGTGGAAGCCGTCGTCCACATGGCAGAGTTATCCAACGATCCCGCCGGCCAGCTTGCGCCCAACATTACCTACGACATCAACCACAAAGGTTCGCTGCACATCGCCGGCTTGGCAAAGGCTGCCGGGGCGCGACGGTTCATCTATATGTCGTCCTGTAGCGTCTACGGAGTTTCAACTGAGGGCGCACTGACAGAATCAGACCCAGTGAACCCGCAAACGGCCTACGCAGACTGTAAAGTTCTGGTGGAACGGGATGTGCAGTCGATCGCCGATGATGGCTTCTCGCCTACTTTTCTCCGCAACTCCAGTGTATTCGGCGCTTCGCCCCGCCTGCGATTTGACATTGTGCTGAACACTCTAGCGGGTCTGGCCTGGACGACAAAGGAAATCAAGCTCACCAGTGACGGTACACCCTGGCGGCCCCTGGTTCACGTCCTGGACGTTTGCAAAGCTATCCTTTGTACCCTGGACGCACCTCGCGAGATAGTACACAACCAGATCTTCAATGTGGGCGACAACGGCAACAATTATCAGGTGAAAGACATTGCAGAGGCGATCGCCGCCGTTTTCACCGATTGCCACGTCAGCTTTGGGACTGAAAGCCCAGACAATCGCAACTACCGCGTCAGTTTTGACAAGATCAATCAATTCCTCCCCGGCTTCAAGTGCGACTGGAACGCTAAACAGGGCGCACAGCAGCTTTTCGATGTGTTCTCCCAAATTGATCTGGACGAGTACACCTACAAGTTCCGGGGTTTCACTCGCCTGAAGCAACTGGAGTACCTGATTCGTACTCAGCAGATCGATCGAGATTTCTATTGGAAAACGCTATGAAATTCACCGAAACTAAACTCAAAGGTGCATTCATTCTGGATCTAGAGGAACGGCACGACCATCGCGGGTTTTTTGCTCGATCGTTCTGCGTGGAAGAATTCGCCGCCCAGGGCTTGTTGCCCACCGTAGCCCAGTGCAGCTTGGCCTTCACCCACCAGCGCGGAACTCTACGGGGACTGCACTATCAGGCGGTTCCCAGTTGCGAAAGTAAGCTGATGCGCTGCATCAGTGGGGCTGTTCAGGACATCGTTGTAGATATGCGTCCAGAGTCGCCTACCTATCTCCAGCACATTTCGATCGAACTCAGCGCTGAAAACCGTCGATCGCTCTACATTCCGCCCCTGTTTGCCCACGGCTACCAAACTCTGACCGATCGCGTAGAAATCCTGCTGCAAGTCGGAGAAAGCTATAGACCGGGTGGCGAACGCGGCTTACGCTACAACGATCCAGTCCTGGGCATTAACTGGCCGCTAGAAGTCACCGAGATTTCTGAGAAAGATCAGGCTTGGGATTTGTTGAACACAGATTTGTCAAACACAGTTAAACGAGAGGTCGTCGCATGATTATGGTGGATACTGCGCTTCAGAAGCGCCAAGAAGCAGGCAACCCAGTCCGGGTGGCGATCGTCGGTGCGGGCGCAATGGGCCGCGGCATGACCAATACCATCTTGAACGGAATTCCAGGTATGGAAGTGGTGGCGATCGCCAACCGCACGTTGGCAAATGCCCACCGTGCCTACACCGAAGCAGGTGTGGAGGAAATTCGGGAAGTGCAAACTGTGACCCAACTGGAAGACGCGATTGCCCAGAACCAGTACGCCATTACCGATGATCCCCTCCTAGTGGCTCAAGCAGACGGCATCGAAGCGATCGTCGAAGTGACCGGGACGATCGACTATGCCGCCAAAGTGGTGCTGGAAGCAATCAATCACCATAAGCATGTGATTTTGATGAACGCGGAACTGGACGGCACACTGGGGCCAATCCTCAAAGTTTATGCCGATCGCGCCGGGGTTATTCTCAGCGCTTGTGATGGCGACCAGCCCGGCGTGCAGATGAACCTCTACCGCTTTGTCAAAAGCATCGGTCTCACACCTCTAGTTTGCGGCAACATCAAAGGACTGCTCGACCCTTACCGCACTCCCGAAACCCAAGCTCCCTTCGCTCACCAGTGGGGCTTGTCAGTGCAGATGGCGACTCACTTTGCCGATGGCACAAAAGTGATGTTTGAGCAGGCGATCGTCGCCAACGGCACGGGCATGAAAGCTGCCAAGCGGGGATTGCTGGGTTACAACCACCCCGGTCATGTGGATCAGATGACCGGACTCTACGACATTGAGCAACTCAAGTCCCTCGGTGGCATTGTGGATTACGCTCTCGGCTCACAACCCGGGCCAGGGGTTTACGTTTTTGGCACGATCGACGACCCCAAACACCGCAAATATCTCCACTTGCTGAAGATGGGCGAAGGGCCGCTCTACAGTTTCTATGTGCCTTACCACCTCTGCTACTTTGAGGTTCCCATCTCCATTGCCCGCGTGGTGCTGTTGGGGGATGTGGTGTTGGCTCCGTTAGCGGGGCAGGTCGTGGACGTGGTGACGATCGCCAAACGCGACCTCAAAGCCGGAGAAACGATCGACGAGATTGGCGGCTTCATGACCTACGGCTTGTGTGAGAACTCCGATGTCACCCAGGCAGAAAACCTGCTGCCGATCGGGCTGGCCGAAGGTTGCCGCCTCAAGCGCGACATTCCCAAAGACGGGGCGATCGCCTACAGCGATGTGGAAGTGCCGGAGGGTCGATTAGGGGACAAGCTTCGAGCCGAGCAAAATGCCTACTTTGCGGCCGCAAAACCGCTGGTCACGGCTTGAGCGCTGCTCCGATCCACTGCATCGAAGCCTGCATAGGTCGGAGCATCTCAGCAGCAAGCAATTAAGTAGACAACCTCGGCAGCACCCCTGAGTGTTCTGTTCCCTGTCCTTCATCTGCCCTGGAATTTTCGATTTCATCCAGAGGCTGCTCCACTATTCTCACGAAACCAATGACTCCTTCAGACCAAAAACCTCCTGAAGTCGTTGCGCTGATCCCCGCCGCAGGTCAGGCAACCCGCATCTCTCCCCTTCCCCTAAGCAAAGAGCTATACCCGATCGGCTTTCAGTCAATTGATGATTGCGGCAATCTCCGTCCCAAGGTTGTGGGGCAGTACCTACTTGAAAGACTGCGGCGGGCAGGCATCACCAAAACCTACATTATCCTTCGCTCTGGTAAATGGGACATTCCCGCTTACTTTGGCGATGGCTCGGCACTAGGAATGTCCCTGGGCTACCTGATGATGGGCCGACCCTACGGCGTGCCCTACACCCTGGATCAGGCATATCCGTTTGTCAAAGACGCGATCGTCGCAATGGGGTTCCCTGATCTGCTGCTGCAACCTGAAGAAGTGTTCGTTCGGCTACTCGATCGTCAATCCCGAAACCAAGCGGACGTTGTATTGGGTGCGTTCCCCTCCAATCAACCCTACAAAGTTGGCATGGTGGATTTTGATGAAACGGGGCGAGTTCTGTGGATTGTTGAGAAACCAAAAACGACCCATCTTCGGTATATGTGGGGCGTTGCCGTCTGGACTCCTGCTTTCACTCAGTTTCTCCACATCTATCTGGCAGACTTGGAGCGCGATCGTGATCCAAATGTTGCCTATCCTGAAGTTCCCATTGGAGACGTGATTCAGGCGGCGATCGAGAAAGGCCTAAAAGTGGAAGCCGAAGCTTTTCCCGAAGGAGCCTATCTTGATATCGGCACTCCTGAAGACTTGATGCGGGCAGTTCGAGAGCCAACCTGGTAAAGCTCCACCAACTTTTCCCTTCTCAGGCAATCCTGATTTTCTTACGCTGCTGCACCTGTCTATTTTCTGGTTGCTTTACAAGCAGGGTTTCCTTTTCCCGACTTCATCCACATCTCAGGTCTAGAAGCCTGTTTGAACAGTTTAATCCCTGTTTAATCACCGTGGATCAAACTGTTTAATCACTGTGGATCAATCAGACAATTTTCGATCGCAGCATCGACCTGGGCACTCTGTCACCTGTTCAACCAACCTGCTCAGTGAGTGCAGTTGAGGCAGAAGCACTATGCAGATGCGACGCAGACGCAATGCAGACGCAGTCCACTTTAGTTCCTGTAGTTCCTATACTTTAAAAAGCGAAGGAGAATACTCCAGTGAGATACCACGTTGTTCTGAGCGCTCCGATCGATCTAGAGGGAATTGCCCGCGAAGCGCAAGCGGGTCAGCGACCACATCACGTGATCTGGAGTTTGAGCCAGAAACTAGGCGCGCAGATTCACCAACCGGGAGCCGATCCCATCAATGCGCTGGATCGAATGCGATCCAAAATCAGCAGCCAGCCTGCTCAGTGGGCCTTGGCTCGATCGCTTGCGGCCCAACTCACCTGTGAAGATGTCGTCTTCTGCATGAACGAGGATGTGGGAATCCCTCTAGCTGCCCTGTGTGCCTTCAAGCCCGATCGACCCAAAGTTGCAATGTACGTCACCAATCTCGATCGGCCCAGAGGTCGGCTGGCGCTCAAGCTGTTCCACATTGCCCACCGCGATAATCTACTGCTGACTCCGATTCGCACTCAATACGAATTTTTGCAGCAGTATTTGGGTTTGTCAGATTCATTGCTGCATCTAGTGCGGGATCAGACCGACACGAACTTTTTTAAGCCAGGGGTCGATCGTGGCCGCAAGGCTCGTCCGTTGATCGTTAGTGGCGGTATGGAGAAGCGAGACTACCGCACTCTGGCAGAAGCAACCCAAAACATGGATGTGGATGTCAAGGTTTGCGCCTTCTCCAACAACGCCGCCGCCACAGCCCGCACCTTCCCGCCCGTGATGCCAAAGAATATGTACTGCGGGTTCTTCGACTGGGTTGATCTGCTCCAGCTTTACCAGGATTCCGATGTTGTAGCGATTAGCTTGTTTGAAAACAGGTACTCGGCAGGAACCACAACTCTGCTGGAAGCGATGGCGTGCTGCAAACCTGTAGTGATCACCTACTCTGAAGGGTTGATTGCCGATCTGGTCGAGGCAGGCTGCGTGACTGGTGTGAGGGCAGGCGATCCAGAGGACTTGAGGCGGGCGATCGTTCGATTGTTGAGTGACCCCGCCGCTGCCCAAGCCCAGGCTGAGCGAGGCTACAGAATGGCACTGAAGCACTATAGCTCTGCCCAGCACATTAAGGAGTTGGCAGAAAAGCTGACCGCCCTTAGAAGTCCGTCTGCCGCACATTCATCGCCCTCTTCACCGTCTCTATCGCACCTTCTTTAGAATCTGCTGGGCGATCGACTCTGCCACTGGCATCACAGACAAGCGGTTGCCCTGCCGCACTACCCACAGATCATCGGGGATAAACTCCTGACGCAGTTGCTCCAGAGTTAGCACCTGAGAAAACTTTTCCACAAACGCCACCTGAACAGTGTGCCAGCGTGGAGCCTCAGGCGTGGATTTGGCATCGTAATATTTGCTGCTAGAGTCAAATTGGGTCGGGTCAACCAGATTGTCGCCAATCTGCATCAGCCCCACGATCGCAGGCGGCACGGTGTTGGAATGATAGAAAAAGGCAAAGTCTCCCGGCTGCATCGACTTGAGATAATTTCGCGCTTGATAGTTGCGAACGCCATCCCAGATTGTCTCGCGATCGCGCTCTAGATCTGTGATGCTGTAAGCCTCTGGTTCAGATTTCATCAGCCAGTAGTTCATGGGAAGGAGTAGAGAAGTAGAAGAGTCTGGACAGCGACGATCGCCCACTTTGAAAAATTCTCCGCAATTGGTCGATCGTCTGCTGAAGTTTTTACACTAGAGCTAGGCGGGAGCAGTCACTAGCTAGGGTGGGAGTTGTTCTACTCAAAAGCTACTTGAAATTGCCATACTAAGTAATAGCCTTGAGCAGGCTTGTTCTAGCCTGTGATCGTTGACCCCTCCAACACAACACGAAGAAACAAGGAAGCTATGGGATTATTTGACCGTGTGAGCCGGGTCGCCCGGGCCAATCTGAACGATTTGGTCAGCAAAGCAGAAGATCCAGAAAAGATTCTGGAGCAAGCCATCATTGATATGCATGAGGACTTGGTGCAGCTTCGGCAAGCGGTAGCCAGCGCGATCGCCAGTCAGAAGCGCGTTCAGCAGCAATACAACCAGGCGCAAACTGAGTCTAATAACTGGCAGCAACGGGCCCAACTGGCCCTGCAAAAGGGAGACGAAAACCTGGCGCGGGAAGCCCTGATGCGGAAGAAAACCCAGTCTGAAACCGCTGCTAGTCTTAAATCCCAGCTTGACCAGCAGAACGGCATGGTGGATACCATGAAGCGCAACCTGATTGCTCTGGAAGGCAAAATTTCAGAGGCAAAAACTAAGAAGGATATGCTCAAGGCCCGCGTCAGTGCGGCCAAAGCCAACGAGCAGCTTCAAGCCACAGTGGGCCGCATGGGAACGGGCAGCGCCATGGGAGCTTTCGAGCGTATGGAAGAAAAAGTCCTGCAAATGGAAGCCCGATCTCAGGCTGCCGGGGAACTTGCTGGAGCAGATCTGGAAAGCCAGTTCGCCATGCTGGAATCGAGTGGCGGCGTGGATGACGAACTGGCCGCGATGAAAGCTCAACTGGTGGGCACGCCCACAAACCAGGCCCAGCTTCCCGGTCAAACCGCCACCGCGAAGCCTCAAGATCCAGCAGTGGATGCAGAACTGGAAGCCCTACGGAGCAAGCTAGATAAGCTTTAGTGGGACGACGTTGAGGGACGGGGGAGTGGAAGAGGCTAATTTCTCCACTCCCCCTCCCTTTAGCTAAGGCGATCGCATTCTGCAATCTAGTGGGCTAGCTGACGAGCAACTTTTGCGTCAGGCGTTGTGGACTAGGGCGATGAGTTGGGGTCATTGATCTGGGTGGTTGCAATACCGCAATCTTACTGGCGGTAACTATACTTTCAGGGCTAAGCTTAAAGCTGCGCTAGGCGATCGCCCAGTTGCAGTGCCAGCCCACCCAGCACAACGCTGCCTGCCCAGTAGAACAAGCTGGCTCCCACTTTGCCGCGTCGAGCTAATGTCAAAGCATCCAATTCGTAAGTCGAAAACGTGGTGTAGGAACCCAGAAAGCCTGTAGCAATCAGCAGGCTCAGCTCTGGCGGCAACAGAACCCTAGTCGTGAAGCCGACAAAAAATCCCATCGCTCCACAGCCTGTAATGTTGATCAGGAAAGTACCGTAGGGGAAGCCAGTCCCGCTCGCCCTGCGACACCACTCTGTCAAGTAGAAGCGAATCAGTGCACCTGGAATTGCCCCGATCGCAACTGCCAGCACCTTGATCAGCGAGGTGGAGAGGAGCATCAGAAGACCTCCGCCGGAACAGGTTAAAGCAACTATCCGGCCCGCAGACTAACCCCAGAGATTGTAGGACGATTAGCCTACAAATATAGCTACAGACTGACAGCTTAGGACATAGGCTACGGCTCAGCTTACAAATTCTGAATCTCAACCGTAATTAGACCTGTGGTTTGAGCAATCGCGACCGCAGCCAAGCTCACTGCGGCAGCTTCCTTTAGCCCAACAGCGCGAGATCACATAAAACAATCACAACGCTCAAATCTAGAGCTTCCCAGGCAGGGGCTTGGGAAGCTCTAGATTTGACCGAAGCTATACCGATCGCACGAACTGGTAAGGACTGGTGAGCTTGCTGAGTTGCTGCAACAGCAGGCTGAGGAACAGGCCCACGTCTGTCACTACGCCGATCGATTCCACGGAGCCGCGATCGCTCAACTTCGTCACCACGGCAGGGTTAATGTCCACGCAGACCATCTTCACCCCGGCGGGAGTCATGTTGCCCACGCCGATCGAGTGCAGCATAGAGGACAGCATCAAGATCATGTCTGCGCCCTGGATTTGTTCAGCGTAGGCGGCTTGAGCCTTGAGCAGATCCATTTCGGTATCCGGCAGCGGCCCATCATCGCGGATCGAGCCTGCCAGTCTAAAGGGGACATTGTGCTGAACGCACTCGTAGAAAATGCCGCTCGTGATGATGCCCTGTTCAACAGCTTTGGCAATGCTGCCGTAGCGCCGAATGATGTTGATCACCTTCAGATGGTGGCGATGACCACCGCGTACCGAAACGCCACGCTTCATGTCCACACCGAGGGACGTGCCCATCATCGACTGTTCCATGTCGTGAACTGCGATCGCGTTGCCGCCCAAAAGCGATTGCACGTAGCCATCGCGTACCAGCTTAGCTAAATGTTCGCCGCCGCCCGTGTGAATCACAACTGGGCCAGCCGAAACGACAACTTTACCGCCCTGATCGCGGATCTGACGCAATTCCCAGGCGATCTGCTCCACCACCAGTTCCACTCGGCGCTCACTGGAGACTCCGGCTCCCATAAAGCTGAACTCCTGAGTGTTGCGCTGTTCGCGGGACTCGGTTTTGCGGATGGTGCGAATGCCCTCAACGCTAACGACCACTCGATCGCCCACTTGCAAATCCCGCAGCAGACAGCACCGGGCCGTGAGCTTGTCGGGGTCAACGACGATCGCCGCATCCATGCGCTGTCCTTGCACCCGTACCCACTGATCTTGCACCCGCACTTCGGTGGGATAGATTGTGGTGACGTAGAAATCATCCGGCGACACCCCAGCCTGCACCACAGTTTCCAAACTGGTATCGCAAACTTCCTGGGGCGGCGGCAAAGCGCCCAAGTCAATCAACTGCGATATCAAAACTTCCATCACCTCATGGGAAGGAGCCGTCACTTTTACCTCGGCGGCAGAAGTACTCTGGCGCTGCTCACCCAGGTTGAAGCTCAGCACCTGAAAGCTGCCGCCGCCTTCTACAATCAGATCTAGGGCCTGGTTGATCAGTCCAGCATCCAGCAGGTGTCCTTCCAGTCGCATTACCCGACTCTCCACAGAGGCACTGGCATGGACTTCCTCTCGCACGGGTTCTGTCATCCGCAAGGTCAGACATTTGGCCGCGCCACCTGCTTTGAGAAATTCTGTCAACGGCGTTTCGATCACCTGGAAGCCTGCGGAGCCGAGGCGCTGCTTTAGTTCATCGCTGGCTTTGTTCACCACCACATTGCGATCGATATTCACCGCATTGCAGGCAAAGTTCACTGCATCACTTTCGACGATCGCGATTCGCTTGCTCTCTGGAACCCGCATCTCAATCACGCGGTTGGAATAGGAATCGAAGGCTGGCGGATAGTAGAGCAAATAGCCATCCGTCAGGGGACAGAAGCAGGTGTCGAGGTGGTAGAAGCGCTCATCCATCAGCCGCAGCGACACCACTTCCACATCCAGCCACTTGGCGATCAACGGGTGAGAATCTAACTCCGATCGGAATCCATAGCCTGCCCATAGCCATCGACCCTCACGATCGAACAGGGCATCTCCTGCCCCTTCAAACGGCAGATCCTTCGGCAGTTCATACACCGTGCAGCCCTGCTCCTCGAACCACTGCCTGAAAAACGGCTCCTCGCCCTGACGCTCTTTGTGGAAGAAACGGCTAAGGACAACGTTTTGACCCAGCACCAGTCCAGCATTGGCTGTAAACACCATATCTGGTACGCCAATCTGTGGTTTGACCAGATCTACTAAGGCGTGGTCTTTCAGCACGTGAAACAGCTTGTGCCACTGCTCCACTGCCCGATCGCGGGAAGACTTGTGAATATTTCCCTCCATCCAGGGGTTAATCACATAGTCCACGTCGTAGTGGTCAGGAGCACACATCAGGAAGCGAATCGAGGAAGTCATAAGAGTCACAGGGGGAGGAGTAGACGCGATTGCGCTACCGCAACGGGTGTTGAGGGAACGATCAGGCTAAAAATTGTGAAGACCTTATTGTATTACAGCTTCTATCTCCGTAAAGGTAGCTGAACTGCTCGTGTCACGCAGCGCTAACTTTCCGCTCTGTGGAACTCTAGTTTATGAAACTCTGTAAACCCCCAGACCAGACCCAGATCCGGCTCATAAAGCTGATCAGCAAAGCATCACTAGGGGGCAGGAGACAAGCGCGGCCGGCGGCTAGGTAGGTCGGGCACAGCTTCAGGTTCAGGATCGGGGATGAGAAACTCGCGAATCAAACGAGCGATCGCCTTTTGGGCCAAACCGCTCACAATTTGCTGTCCCATACGATGCACCTCTGGCTTAAACAACAAACGCGGAATCAAGGGCAGAACTTTGCCCGGATCAAAGCCGCGAGTTTCCTGCAAAATGCCCCAGATGCGCTGAATGTGCCCCAGAGTTTGTTCGTTCTCGGCAGTAATGGATGTGGAAACGATCGGCTGACCGAGGCGCGCTGAAACCAAGTGGCGCAAACTATTCAAGGCATTGTTTCCTAGGGTGTCCAGGCTTTTGACCACCTCGCTCACCAGGAGATTGCGAATTAGTTCGCCACGATCGGAGAACAGATACTCCAAGGTCTGATCCACAACCTGAGTTAGGTCATAGTCAGCGCTGGTTCTAGCATTTCGCAGCAGATTTTCTAGCCGATTCCAGCGAAAGCGCCCGTCCCGAAACAGCAGATCTCGCAAGGAAGCCCGTAGTTCTGGAGCCGGATCAGTTAGCAACCGCTTGGAAACGTAGGGATAGGCTTCGTTCAGGACTTTAAAGTTTGGGTCAACGTTGATGGCGATGCCTTCCAGCGTCACGAGGGATCGAATAATCAGCGCATAGTAAGCCGGAACCTGAAAGGGATACTCGTACATCAGGGCCGAAAGCTGGTCGGTGATGCTTTTGATATTGATCTCGGCTACGCTAGCCCCCAGCGCATCATTAAATACAGACGCAAAGGCAGGGATGATCGGCGTGAGATCGGTGTCAGGACTGAGGAATTCCAGCTTGACATAATCCTGAGCTAGAGAATCAAAATCGCGGTTGACCAAGTGGACGATCGCCTCAATCAAGCCATAGCGCTGGGGTGGCTTGACTTCGCTCATCATGCCAAAGTCCAGATAAGCCAATTTGCCGTCGGGCGTAGCCAGAAGATTGCCTGGATGAGGATCGGCGTGGAAAAAGCCATGCTCCAGCAGTTGCCTCAGCGAACACTGCACTCCCACCTCGATCAGGTAGCGCGCATCTACTCCCTGGGCGCGAATCGCTTCCAGTTGCGTCAGCTTCGTGCCTGTAATCCACTCCATCGTCAGCACCCGCCGCCCAGTGTACTGCCAGTAGATCTTGGGCACATAGACATCGGGCATTTGCCCATAGAGTTGGGCGAACCGCTCGGCGTTATGTCCTTCGTGGGTGTAGTCCATTTCCTCGAAAATCCGGGCCCCAAACTCGTCCATGATGGCGACCAGATCGCTACGAATGCGCTTTACGCTCCGCATAGCTAGAGCAGCTGCCTGCCTGAGAACGTAGGTATCTAGGGCGATCAATTGAGCTAAGCCAGGACGCTGTACTTTGACAGCTACTTCTTCGCCAGTCTTCAGGCGGCCACGATAGACCTGACCCAGTGAAGCGGCAGCGATCGGCTGTGCGGTCAGTTCTGCATAGATCTCGCTGGGATGACCGCCTAACTCTTCCTGAATGAACTGGAAGGCGATCGCGTTGTCAAAAGCTGGCAACTGGTCTTGCAGCCGCGTTAGCTCGTCCAGATAGGCTGGCGGCACAAGGTCAGGGCGAGTTGAAAGGGCCTGACCTACTTTGATGAACGCCGGGCCCAAGCGAGTCAAAATCTCCCGCAGACGGGCTGCCTGCTGGCGCTGCTGTCCATCTGTGGCTCCAGTGCGCTGATGCCACCACCAGGTCAGCCCAAAGGAGAGAAAGGGCATCACAATTTTTAGAATCCGTCCCAAGACCTGAAATGGATGCTGCCGATAGTAAGCTGCGATCGCTTCTGGGTCGTAGCGCATCTCTCCCCGTTCCGCTTCCAGAGGCGCATAGGCAGGCTTGAGGGTGGCTCCAACTGAGGCTCCCTCAAGGTAGATTGCGGTTGGTTTCACTTCTACCTGATCGTCTGTGCTGGGAGGAACTGGCTGGGTGACGGTCGTGACACTCATGGGTCTAAGCCTGGTGAGAGCAATAATGTTAAGCATTGTAACAACTGAACGCACTTCCCTCACTCATCCAGGATG
This sequence comes from Thermosynechococcaceae cyanobacterium, assembly GCA_036703905.1. Taxonomy (GTDB): domain Bacteria; phylum Cyanobacteriota; class Cyanobacteriia; order Leptolyngbyales; family Leptolyngbyaceae; genus DATNQR01. The sequence goes on along the minus strand of DATNQR010000718.1, from coordinate 10,853 downwards.
AAGATCAGCAGACTTGAAGATCTTCGGGGCCAGAAGCGGACTTTGCCAGAAGGAGAGTTTGTTTGAAGAGCATCAGCAAAGAGCATCAGCGCTACAAAGATTCAGCAGCGCAGTGGCGCTCAGGTTCTTCACACTTCTCGATCGGGCTTGAGCCTCAGAAAAGCTTTGACCCGCGCCAGTAGCTCATCAAGATTGACGGGTTTACGAATAAAATCATTCGCTCCTAAGTTCAACCCCTGAGCAGCACTGGCTTGGTCATGGGCTGTCAGCAGCAAAATTGGAATAAACGGAAGCTGATCGTTCTGCCGAATTCTCTGTGTCACTTCAAACCCGTTCATGTCGGGCATCATGACATCTAGCAGCACCAGATCCGGGGGCATTGATTCAATCTTGGAGAGGGCGATCGTGCCGCTATCGGCTGTGTCAACGGAGTAGCCTTCTGCTTCTAGTAAAGTTTGCAGTAAAAACAAATTGTCCAACAAATCATCGACGATTAAAATTCGATCGCCTGAAGCCGATAAACTCATGAGCATAGACTTATGAACAGCTAAATCTGGAAGCACTTAGAAGGGTATTCGTATACTTGCCTTACCAGAATTTGCCCTCACCCTACATCCCTCTCCCGCTCTAGGCGAGGGACTTTGATCGGCTCTCCTTATCCTTCCTGGGAGAAGGGGTTGGGGGATGAGGGCCAATCATTGGTGTTTTAAGTATGTTATTACCCTTAAAAGCAGTTATCTCACACTTTAGCGACTTACCCAACTATCCTTGCCTTACTTTGGGTAGAGTTACCCTGAGAGCGATCGTGATTGAGCTATCGATTGTTCTCGCGTTAGGTTGCAATTGGTTTCAAGGAAACAGAATTTTTGATGAATTTTGATGAGTAATATTTTTTCTGATTTCTATGCTGGGATCTCAGCAATTTTCCTGCGCTATGGAGCCGAAGTGCTGCAACGGACGGGTGAGCACTTGCTGTTAGTCGGCATAGCCATCACGATCGCAATTCTGGTCAGCCTTCCCCTCGGCATTCTGATCACCCGCCAGAAAGCGTTGCGGCGGCCCGTCCTGGCTCTGGCTAACGTACTGCAAACGATTCCCAGCCTGGCCCTATTTGGGCTGTTGATTCCGGTAGTGGGAATTGGTGCAGTCCCCGCGATCGTTGCCCTAACGCTCTACTCCTTTCTGCCTATCATCCGCAACACCTATACAGGCATCACTAACGTCGATCCAGCAGTGCGCGAGGCAGGACGCGGCATGGGCATGACTGACTGGCAACTGCTCACCCAGGTAGAAATCCCGTTAGCGCTGGGGGTTATCCTGGCAGGAGTGCGGGTCGCAACTGTGATTGCGATCGGTATTGCAACAATCGCGGCGGCCGTTGGCGCGGGTGGTTTAGGTGTGTTCATTTTTCGCGGTATTGCCGTTGTCAACAACCAGCTCATTCTGGCTGGAGCAATTCCCGCTGCCGCGATCGCCCTGATCGCTGACTCCGGTATCGGCTGGCTAGAGCGACGATTAACTCGCTAGCGCAATTGATTAGGACTTATCCCTAGCTCTCCCTAAAAAGGGAAAATCTCAGAAGTCCCCTCCCTATAAGATTTGGAATATCTCTTCCGCATAAGTCCTGATGAGCATCAAGTTGATGACCAATTTGATGCTCATCAATTGTCTACTGGAGTATAAAAATGCGAAAGCAAGAAAAGCGAAAGAATTACGTGGCGCTGTTTTTTTTGGCGATCGTGATTCTGCTGTCCACCGTTGCCTGCGCTCCAAGCTCCAGCAGTAGCAGCGGTGGAGACATCATCGTGGCCTCCAAAGACTTCACTGAACAAGACATTTTGGGTGAATTATTAGCGCAGCAGATTGAGAGTGTGGGACTCAAGGTCGATCGTCGTCCCCGGTTGGGTGGCTCTTTCGTGGCGCATCAGGCAATCATGAGCGGCAAAATCGATGCCTACGTGGAGTACACCGGAACCGCCTACACCACGCTGCTAAAGCAGCCGCCAATTCCCGATCCTCAGCAGGTCTACCAGCGCACCCAGGAAGCCTACGCCCAACGATTTAATCTGGCAGTGCTGCCGCCGCTAGGGTTCGAGAACACCTTCGCCATCATCGTGCGAGGTGAAGATGCCCAGCGCTACAACCTGCAAACTTTGTCTCAGGTAGCCCAGTACGCTCCACAGTGGCGGGCAGGGTTTGGGTATGAGTTTCTGGAGCGAGAAGACGGCTATCCCGGTCTTGCTAAGGCCTACAATCTACAATTTGCCAAAACGCCCCAGATCATGGATCTGGGGCTAATCTACCGAGCGTTGCTACAAAAACAAGTTGATTTGATTGCAGGGAATTCAACCGATGGTCAGATCGCTCGTCTTGGTCTAACTATCCTCAAAGACGACAAGGGGTATTTTCCTCCCTATGAAGCAGTGCCGATCGTGCGTAGCCAAACCCTGATGAAATATCCCAAACTGCGGAGTGCGATCGAGCAACTACAAGGAAAGATCTCTGCCAATGAAATGCAACGGTTGAATTACCTGGTGGAGGGAGAACTGCGCGACGTGAAAGAAGTAGTGCGAGAGTTTCTGCGGTCTAAAGGACTGACCGGCAAAGGCTAAGCCTAATAAGCTGAAGCTCTCTCCCGAACCGGCTGGCCCAGGCCGTCTCGGATAGTGGCAAGTGAAGGCATTTGAACTTTCTGGTGAGCTTCTCGCCGAATTTTTCCAGTTTCCACAGCCTCACAAAGATGCCGCAGTGCCTCTACATCAGAGGGTTTGCAACTGCTCGTTGCTAAAATTTGGCGAATCAGGCCTTCCGACTCCACACTCAAACAACCCGTTTGAAAAGCAGACTGAACCAGATCATCGATCATATACAGCATCCTATGCAGGCTGGGACTTTCTCAGTATCAGTGATTAGCTATACCGATCGCCTGACTGAAATCATTCCTAAGTGTGATCTTTAAGGGGCTTGGATGTGATTTGGATCACGTTGAAGCGTCTGAGTAGACATAACAGACAACTTAGGACATTAGGTTTGACGGGTGTGCAGGAATGGAACCACCACACATCCGTCAAACCTATGAGGCTATGGCTATACACGGCAGGTTCAGAGCTGGCAGGCCTCAAAGTCAGTTGAACAAATCCTGTGCGATCATGGCAATAAGCAGAGAAACGAGGGCGAAGATGGCTGTCAGATTTGGAATTATCGTATTTCCTGGATCGAACTGCGATCGCGATGTGGCTTGGGTAACTCAAGGGCTACTCCAACAGCCCACTCGAATGATCTGGCACACAGAGCGTGATTTAACCGATGTGGACGTGGTGGTGGTTCCCGGTGGTTTTAGCTACGGGGATTATTTGCGCTGCGGCGCGATCGCCCGTTTCTCCCCAGCACTGCAAGCCACGATCGACCATGCCAAGCAGGGAAAATACGTTCTTGGCATTTGTAATGGCTTCCAAATCCTGACTGAAGCAGGCCTATTGCAAGGAGCGCTGGTTCGCAACCGGGAAATGCATTTCATCTGCGATCGAGTTTTCCTGAAGATCGATCGCTCAGATTTGCCCTGGACACAGAAATATCAGGACTCCGTAATTACCTTGCCGATCGCCCATGGAGAAGGAAGCTACTACGCCGATGCCGACACCCTGGAGAGCCTCGAAGCCAACCAGCAAATTCTCTTCCGCTACTGTACTTCTCAGGGTGAAGTGAGTGCGGCCGCAAACCCCAACGGTTCACTTCAAAACATCGCCGGGATCTGTAACCGTCAAGGAAATGTTCTGGGCATGATGCCGCACCCAGAACGAGCAGCCGATCCGGCTCTGGGCAAAACAGACGGGCGACTACTTTTTGAAGGGCTGTTGGCAAAAGTAGGGGTCGAGGCACTGGCCAGGTGATCGGCGAGATGATTCATAAGGTAGAGGAGTAGAGGGGAATACATCCTCCCACCGCCTGCCTCGCTCTTGCTTTCCCTACAGCTCCGTGGTAGCTTCTGAGTAAGAACACTGACAGTAATTTCCTAAAGGCCTCTGACCTGCGAAGTTTTGAAGGTGTGTCTTTGTGATGATGTGAGACCTGTGGGGCGTACACTGTGCGCCCCGATTTTTTGTCTCAAGTCCTGGACTCTTCGACTCCTTCAAAAATTACTGGAATGCTTACGGTTTTTTCTTAACGTTTGTAAACTGTATGCAGGCATTTTTCAGCGCCCATTTTTGAGGAGTCCCCATGAAGCAGTTGATTACTGTCGAGCGCTTCTGTTTAGTTGGTCATGTTTCATCTCTAGTGTTTGGGCTGGCAGGGTTGCTGCTGGTGTTGCCAAACCCATCTTTTATTGCCGCGCTGCCTCCGATCGGGCAAGCTGCTTTCGGTCTGAGCATGTCGGGCGGTGGCGTGGTTTACATTGTTCTAGGCGCGATCGTGATGGCCATCTATGCCTACCGGACTCTGGGACTGCGAAACTGGCTGGGTTTTATGCTGCCCGCCGTGATCTTGTCTGCTGGGAGTGAGTTGTTGGGAACCAGCACGGGATTTCCCTTTGGTCACTACGGCTACCTGAGTGGCTTGGGCTACAAGATTGCTGGGCTGGTTCCCTTCACCATTCCCCTCTCTTGGTTTTATCTGGGACTGTCTACCTATGTGCTGGCACGGGCAGGACTAGAAGCAAAGGGCGTGAATGGCTGGATGAAACAGGGGGGCGCGATCGTCCTCGGAGCCATCATGCTCACCGCCTGGGATTTTGTCCTAGACCCCGCCATGAGCCAGACTGCTTACCCTTTTTGGGAATTTCAGGATGCGGGGGAATTTTTTGGAATGCCCTACCGCAACCTGACCGGTTGGCTGGGTACAGGGGCGGTGTTCATGTCTGTAGCGGCCCTGCTGTGGCGCAACACTTACACCAAGCTAACTCGCTCCCAGCTTTGGGTTCCGTTGATTATCTACCTAACCAACTTTGCCTTCGGTGCAATCATTACTGTCACCTCCCTGGATGTACGCTACTGGATTCCCACCAGCATCAGCATTGCTCTAGGCGTAGTTCCAGCGATCGTCCTGTGGTGGATTGCCGCTCCCAGCGTAGATGAAGTGCGATCGACTCTGGAAGAAGCGCACCAAGCCACAGAGGTTTCTATCATTCCCACGGCAGTATTGCCTAAATAGCTTGACTGCACTGTTTCGCTTCGCTCCTCTACACCGATATTGAAATTGATCGTACTCAATCATCTGGGGCCGCTTCTAGCAGCGCTGGACACTGCTCCAGCCTGGAGTACTTTGAAAAATGCGCTCCTGCTAGGGTTACTGTTGGGACAAGTTCCCGCTAGTGCCATCTTGCTTTCCCGGCTCCTGCGGGGGCCGCGTCGTCATCCGCCTCTACAACCTCAGTCTGCCCAGCCGGAATTCTTGGGCGCTGTGAGTGTGGTTGTGCCAACCCTAAACGAGGTCGATCGTCTCTCTCCCTGCCTGCATGGCCTCAGCCGCCAGAGCTACGAGGTGAGGGAAATTCTGGTTGTGGACAGCCACTCCCAGGATGGGACACCCGACCTAGTTAAAGTCGCCCAACAGAGCGACCCTCGCTTTCGGTTGATGAACGACGATCCTCTGCCGCCGGATTGGGTAGGTCGCCCCTGGGCTTTACACAATGGTTTTTTGAGTAGCGTTGAGGATAGTGAGTGGATTTTGGGCATTGATGCCGATACACAGCCGCAGCCTGGATTGGTTTCTAGCCTGATCGCCACTGCCACTACTGAAGGCTACGACCTGATTTCACTGTCACCGCAGTTTATCCTGAAGCATCCGGGGGAATTGTGGCTTCAGCCTGCTTTGCTGATGACCCTTGTGTATCGCTTCGGGCCAGCCGGCGAGACTGCCAACTCAGCCGATCGCGTTATGGCGAACGGGCAGTGCTTCTTCTGTCGGCGATCGACCCTGGCAGCAGTCGGCGGCTACAGCAGCGCTCGGCGTTCATTCTGTGATGATGTCACCCTAGCCCGCAACATTGCCGCGCAGGGCGCGAAAGTTGGTTTTCTGGATGGTGCAAAGGTGCTGAAGGTACGAATGTATGACGGCATGGCGGAAACCTGGCGTGAGTGGGGACGATCGCTCGACCTCAAAGACGCGGCCTCTGTTGCCCAGGTTTGGGGAGATTGGCTGCTGCTGCTCGCTGTTCAGGGCTTGCCCTTGCCCTTAACTTTGCTGCTGTTGCCCACGGTACTGCAAGGCTCAGTACTGCAAGGAGCTGCCAGCCTTCCGGGTCAGGTTGCCTTTGCTCTCAATTTGCTGTTGGTGCTGATCCGAGTCGGGCTGAACTTTGCGATCGCCCCTTCTTATGATCGCTCTCAAGCTCAAGCTGCCTGGGCTTTCTGGCTTTCGCCGATCGCCGATCCCCTGGCTGTTTTGCGAATTTTCCTTTCCTCCATCCAAAAGCCGAAAAGCTGGCGGGGTCGGAGCTATGAGTAAGGGAGTTCTGGAGCAGTCTGAAACAGAGGCTTGAACCGAAGACTTCTTTTGTGTCAGATTGTTTCGACTCAGCACCACCGCCGCATTAGGCTTCCACAGTCGTAGTAAAGTTGGGAGACAAAGCTGTATGAGTTGAAGCTTAATAATCAAGAGGAAGGAATACTCATGGTTCAGCGTGGTTCTAAAGTCAGAATCCTTCGCAAAGAGTCTTACTGGTTCCAAGATGTGGGCACTGTTGCCACGATCGACCAGAGCGGGATTAAATATAACGTCATTGTGCGCTTTGAGAAGGTCAACTATGCCCAGGTCAACACGAACAACTTTGCCCTGAGCGAAGTTGTGGAAGTGGAACCGCCCAAGAAGAAGGCTGGGTCAACCCCTGCTGCTTCCGGTGGCAAACAAACCCCTATTCAGGAATCCAACCGGAAAACAGGCGGCGGTGCAGAAGTAGGTCGGGGCGGAAAGCCCGGCCCGAATGAAGAATCTCCTGGCGGCGCTGGACTGATCGAGGGCGATCCTAACCAGGGTACAGAAGCTCGGTAAGACTGTTGAAAACGGTAAACTGGAGATTCATTCAGCACCGTTGAGCGTCGATCGTGCCCGAACTGCCTGAAGTCGAAACTATCAAGCGGGGTCTAAATCAAATGACCCTGCACCAAACAATTCAGGGTGGCGATGTGTTGCTTAATCGCACCATTGCTCACCCTGTTTCAGTTGAAGGCTTCTTGGCTGGGCTGCAAGGAGGCAGGATCACGCAATGGCACAGGCGCGGTAAGTACCTGCTAGCTGACCTTTCCCCGTCTTCCCATCTTGGCGTTCACCTCCGCATGACCGGGCAATTGCTCTGGCTCGATCGCGATTCACCGCTCCAGAAGCACACACGAGTCCGGTTGTTCTTCGAGGGCGGCAAGGAATTGCGATTTGTGGATCAGCGTACCTTCGGTCAACTGTGGTTCGTGCCGCCCGATCAGTCGATCGAAACTGTCATCACTGGGCTGCAAAATCTTGGGCCCGAACCGTTCTCAGAGGATTTTTCGGTAGATTATTTTTGGCAGCAACTTCAGCGCCGCCGCCCCATCAAGAACGCGCTCCTGGATCAAGCGATCGTGGCAGGCGTAGGTAATATCTACGCTGACGAAGCGCTGTTTCTGAGCGGTATTCATCCCGAAACCCTCGGCATCGATCTGACTGTGGCTCAAATTGTCCGCCTGCAAAACAATATCGTTGAGGTGCTGCAAGCCAGTATTGCAGCCCGTGGCACAACCTTCAGCACCTTTCGCAACGTGGAAGGGGTGAACGGTAACTACGGCAACGTAGCCTGGGTGTATGCACGGGACGGGCAGGCTTGCCGGACTTGCGAGACGGTAATTCAACGGCGCAAGCTGGCAGGTCGATCGGCCCATTTTTGTCCCACCTGTCAGGAGAAAGGCTAGGAGTGAGAAAACTGTTTTTTGCGGGAGTTTTGGCCCTGAGTAGCGGCGCGATCGCGGAAGTGGGCTGGGCAGCGACGGCAGAGCAACTGCGTCAAACGGGTTTGAGCTTTCGCCAGCAGGAGCGTTACCCAGAGGCGATCTCTGCCCTTAAGCAAGCGGTAGCGCTGGAGCCGAAAAACATCTCTGGGCGGGTACTGTTGGGATGGACACAGCACCGAGCCGGACAGGAACTTGAGGCTACTCGAACCCTGGAAGAGACGTTTTCTCTAAATCCATTTGAGGTTCCCACTTTGAACGCGCTGGGAATCGTGCATCTCGTGAGCGACCGACTGCCGGCCGCGATCGCCACCCACGGCTGGGCAGCTCTTCTCAAAGCCGACAACGAAGTGGCCCACTACAATCTCAGTTTGGCTTTCGAGCGTCTGGGTCAATACAATTGGGCGATCTCTACAGCTCAAACTGCTGCCAGCCTAGAACCTAGTAATCCTCATCCTCTTGTAGCCTTGGCGATCGCTCACTGGGGCAACGGCAATCGTCCTCTCGCCCAGCAAGCTTACCGTCAAGCGCTGGCGGTGGACGGTCGCTACGGGGACAGCGCTTTTCTGAATTATCTGAATGAGGCAGGGTTCAGTGTTGACCAGATTCAGCGCTCCAAATTAGTGCTGCAAAATTCACGCTGAGATGTTTTGGCTGAGATGTTTTGGCTGAGATATTTTGGCTGAGATATTTTGAGAATTGGTGGAAACCCAGATGCAAATCATCACAGGCAACGCAGCAGCAGATAGTCAATCCTACCAATCCTGGTTTTTAGGGCATTTCTTCAGACCAGCCGACGACCCTCGATCGACTTCGGCTCTGGAGCTTAAGTGGACGACCCATGCGGCAGGAGAAACGCGATCGCGCTGGGCCGTCAATCGCCAGGCCACAACTATTTCAATCTTGGTGCAGGGGCAGTTTCGGACTTTTTTTCGCGATCGATCAGTACTGCTGGCCACTCCAGGAGATTATGTGCTGTGGCTTCCGGGCACAGCGCACTGGTGGCAGGCAGAAGCTGAGTCCACTGTGCTGACGGTGCGCTTCCCCTCAACTCCAGGAGACAGCGTGGAGTTCGATCAAGACTAATACTCTCGCTGATACTCTCGCTTAGTTTTGCGCCAGCACCTGCCGAATCGTGTCTGCTGGAACTTGATCAGTCACGATCGCCGCTCCGATTTGGGTGGGCAACACAAAGCGCACCTGCCCCGCTTTCACCTTCTTGTCAGATTGAAGCGCGTTCAAGATTTCCTCGATGTCTAGCCCATCAGGAAGGCGACTGGGTAGCCCAGCTTTCTGAATCAGGGAAAGCTGGCGATCGCAACTCACTTGATCCCACAGTCCCAGAGCGACAGCAATCTGCCCCGCGAGAACCATGCCAATTGCCACAGCCTCCCCGTGATTCACCAGCCGATATTCAGTGAGGCTTTCTACAGCATGGCCGATCGTGTGCCCATAGTTGAGAATCGCCCGCAGTCCAGACTCCTTTTCGTCTTTGCTAACAACATGGGCCTTCGCCTGACAGGAGCGCTCCAGGATGTTTTGTAGCTGTTCCTCCGTCAGTCCAGACTGGCTCAGACGGCTAGATTCCAGTTGCTCGAATAGCTGGACATCCCAAATGATACCGTACTTGATCACTTCAGCCATCCCTGCTCGAAACTCCCGCGCCGGAAGCGTTTTGAGAACCTGGGGATCGATTAGCACCAGCTTGGGTTGGTAGAACGCGCCGATTAGGTTTTTGCCTTTGGGATGATTGATGCCCGTTTTGCCCCCGATCGCGGCATCCACCATTGCCAGAAGCGAGGTCGGAACCTGCACCACGTTCACGCCCCGCAGCCAAGTTGCCGCCGCAAAGCCCGTCATGTCCCCCACAATGCCGCCCCCCAGGGCCACAAAGGTTGAGGAGCGCTCCAAGCGGTTCTCCAGGGCTGCATCGTAGATTTTCTGAAGAGTGGCCGCAGTTTTGTATCGTTCTCCGGCAGGCAGAATACACTGAGCCACAGTGAAGCCGGCTTGCTCCAGCGCCGCGATCGCCCGTCGCCCATAATTCCGAAAGATCACTGCATTCGATACCAGCAGAACAGATCGGCCCAAGTTGAGGCGCTGCATCTCGTCGCCCAGCCGATCGAGGCAGCCAGGGACGATCGTGATGGTATAGGAGTTCTGCGGCAGCGAGACGGGAATAGCAGCCATAGGAAAGCTCAAAATGCAAGGGTTATCTTGTCTACAGTATGGGATAGGGGCCTTACATTTGACAGTCTTTTAGCCTCTCACCCACCTGCTCCCTCTGCATCACATCATGGTGAGCAGGCCTTGCTGACCCAGGAGAATTTCACGCACTAGGCTGAAGATCGCTACCCAGATGATCGGAGAAATATCCACACCGCCGATCGGGGGAACAAAGCGACGGACAATAGCCAGAAGTGGTTCAGTTGGGGCCGCGACTAAGTTGAAAGGGAACCGAGTCAGGTCAATCTGGGGATACCAAGTGAGGACGATGCGGATGATGAACAGGAAAGTCATCACTGCCAGCAAAGGATTGAGAACCCAGGCGGCGATCGTGTCAGCAGTCATAAGCAGGTAGGTAGGGACGGATTGTAAGTCATTTCTTAGATCTTAGTGGCTTTCGGTGTGGTTCAACCGAACCGCGTAGGGCGAGATTTCCAGATCGATTGTGAACTTGGTCGGAACGGCCTTTTTGGCAACTTCTGAGAATCCTTTTGAACGATAGACTTCTCAAGGGCGTAACAGACCGTTAAAATTATGAGGAGCAAACCGTCGTAATTGTTGAGCAGGTAGAGGGATTCATGACTCCATCTTTAACAAACTTTCTACTCAGCCTGGTGGCTGGTGCAGTGGTAATTCTGGTTCCTGCCACTATCGGACTGATTTTCATCAGCCAAAAAGACAAAATTCAACGCTTGTAGAGTCATTCACTAAAAA
>DATNQR010000717.1:0-3384 GCA_036703905.1 Thermosynechococcaceae cyanobacterium | reverse complement strand
TCGCCCATCAGGTCTTCGGGCTGGCGATAGTCTTTGAGCAGTTCGTCAATCAGTTCGGGTCGAAAGGTCATAATAGAAGCCTCTGTTAATGAGTTCATTAGATCTGCTTTTGACCTCTGACACAAACTAATTTACAGTCCCGTTCCAACAGAATTGTTCTACGGCGATCGCTACTCAAGTTTATTGAACTCTGACCGATATTTTACCGTTCCAACACAACTCTCCAATGCGCCACTTTCTAACTCCAACACCATAAACGCCTCATCTAGCACTGGGTACTCACATCCCAATCCCTTCTCCTTGGCTGGAATAAACCCGAATCGTGAATAGTATGTTGGAGAACCCAGCACGACAACAGCCTTGAAACCTAACCGAGCGCACTCTTTCAAGCCATGCTGAATCATCAATGACCCGATTCCTTGTCGCTGATAGTAAGGTAGCACTGCTATTGGCGCTAATCCAAGAAGTAGTAAACCATCAGCACAGTCTCCTGTTATCACAACTGGGCTAAAGAAAATGTGTCCAACAATTTGCTCAAATTCAACCGCAACGAAGGAAAATGTAGATGCAACGCAACGCAACTGATCGACTAAATCCGCCTCACTCTCTCGCCCAAATGCCGCAACATTGACCCTGCGAATCGCTTCCACATCTTCTGGCTTCTCGTCGCGAACTTCCATAACTTAGGACTACTGATGATTGCAGCAGATTACAGATATTTCCAATCAGGATAACCTAGCCTCAAGCACCTGCTGAGGTTTTTCAAAGTACTGCCATAGCCTGTAACCAAAGTCGTAGAGAGGCGACTTTTACCGGCTGCTAGCAGCTTCTCAATCTAACCAATTGCGTTCAACAGTCCGGTGCAATGAAGGGTTAGCTGGCAACAAGATAGCTTTCGCCTGAGGATATTTCAATGCGATACATTTCATCGTTCCAATCAACGACTTCAACGTAGTCATCATACAAGTGAAAACCATTAGTGAAGATGTCCTTACCACCCACACTCCAAAGTAATTGTCCCACATAGGAAACACAAGCAATCTCACATTCACCATGCGAAATGTAGCAACCATGCTTTGCTGCATGGTGTACCCCAAAGCAAGTTGCCCAGTCCACCTGCACTTGCCACTGAAGCTGTAAAGACGGAACAGCTAAAGCACAGATGAATGCACTCACTGCAACTATGCAAGACTGATTGTGTAATAGGGCTGAATCCTCATACACTCCAGTCGCTCCGCGCGTACCAAGCACAATACAGGATACTATCTCTGCACCATGCTTTATTACCCCTATCCTATGCTTTGCAGACGGCTGATATTCCTGTTCACCTAGCCAGTACTGATAGCTATAGGTTCGCGTGTTATCAACTGATCCTGCGGTGTAAGTAGGATCGTCATTGATCACAATGTTGTAATTTCCTGTCTGTAAGCACAACATGAATACCTATGCCTGTAGCTAGTTAATACGCCCAAAAACTCAGCCAGTACTTTTAGGCTGCGTCCTTCAACTCGGCGGTGCGGATGGACAGTTGGCGCGTTTCGTCGCCCCGCAGCACCTTCACCTGCAAAGCTTCTCCCAAGCGGCTGGCCTCAACGATCGCCTGAAGCTGATCCGCTGAGGTAATCTTCTGATCGTTTATTTGAGTCACCACGTCGCCGCGCCGCAGCCCGGCCGCAGCCGCAGGTGTACTAGGCAGCACCCGCAGCACAATCACCCCATTGGTTTCGGGAACCGTAAAAGCAGAGTTGGGATCGGTGTTGTTCTGCTTGGCCAGTTCCGGTGTGAGAGTGGTCATCTGCACTCCTAGATAAGGATGAGTCACCTTCTCGCCCCGCGCCAGTTGGTCTTTGATAGCTTTGGCCTTGTCGATCGGGATCGCAAACCCAATCCCCATCGCGTCTGCCCGAATTGCGGTGTTGATGCCAATCACTTCGCCTTGAGCGTTGACTAATGGGCCGCCAGAGTTGCCCGGATTGATCGCCGCGTCGGTTTGGATGAAGTCCAGCCGCTTGTTGGGGATGCCGACTTGGGCACTGGAACGCTTGAGCGTACTAACAATGCCTAAAGTGACTGTGTTATCCAATCCGAGAGGATTGCCCACAGCGATCGCCCAGTCCCCCACCTGCACCTGGTCTGAGCTACCTAGAGCGACCACGGGTAGGTTATCGCCATTGATTTTGACCACCGCCATATCGGTAACTTCATCAATTCCCCGAACTTTGCCCTCAAAGATGCGCCCGTCCTTTAGGGTGACAGTAACCTTATCGGCCCCATCAATCACGTGGGCATTAGTCAAAATCACGCCAGCGCGATCGACAATAAACCCCGAACCCTGACCCCGCAGCCGCTCCTCCCGTGGCAACCGAGAGAATCCCTCATCGCCAAAAAATTGCCGGAAGAACGGGTCTTCCATTGAGGGATCGATTGGGCTGCGACGAGTAACAGTGCGCTCAGTGTCAATCCGCACTACAGCCGGCCCCACTTGGCGCACGGCGGCGGCCACAAAGCTGCTGGCTCCAGCAGCTTCGGCCGCAGGCAAAGCAGCGCTGGGAACCGCCAGCACAGGGGGCAAGGGCAGAAGCATCGAAGCGACCATCAGCACTAGGGCGATCGCCCAAACCGCAAAGGAGCGCAAGGGATGAAGTAGAGAAAATCGCATAGCTATCAAGTCTAGGAGTTTAAGTAAGGAAAGCTAATCGAGAAATCTGAGGGCACGATCTGAGAGCGGTAGGTCTTTGGATCAACGGCTATTTCTTCTGAGCAGAGGCGCTTACTCGCATGGTAGCCCACGATCGCCAGAGCTTGGGGGCGCGATCGTTCTGCTACCGCTGACCTAACTTCCAAATAGGCTCTGGGACAGGCGCAGGGCGCTGGCGGGATCGGTAGGTTCAATCATCAACGGCTCCTGGAATAGGGGCACAGTGAACGTCACTGTAGATCCCAGACCTTCACCCAAACTGTAGAAGTTCACCTCGCCGCCCATTGCCTCCACTAGCTTTTGGGAAATTGCCAGTCCCAGTCCTGTGCCGCCATACTGTCGAGTGCGAGAGCCATCCACCTGACTGAAGGACTGGAACAGCTTATCCTGCTTGTCTAGAGAAACGCCAATGCCCGTGTCTGCCACCCGGACTTTCACCAGTCCTGGCATTTCCTGATTTTGAACAGTGACTTTTTTCTTAAGGATTTCCACGCCGATCGTGATGCCGCCTTCGTGGGTGAACTTGATGGCATTGCCCACCAGATTCAGCATCACCTGAAGCAAGCGCTGGTAGTTGCCGTAGAGTAAAATTTCGTCATCTGTCGGCTGCTGCTGCACTTCAAAACTTAACCGCTTCTGCTGTACCTGGCTGCGGACGAAATCTTCCACATCGTCCAAGAGTTCAG
>DATNQR010000716.1:0-6433 GCA_036703905.1 Thermosynechococcaceae cyanobacterium | reverse complement strand
TCGCCCATCAGGTCTTCGGGCTGGCGATAGTCTTTGAGCAGTTCGTCAATCAGTTCGGGTCGAAAGGTCATAATAGAAGCCTCTGTTAATGAGTTCATTAGATCTGCTTTTGACCTCTGACACAAACTAATTTACAGTCCCTAGAGCGCTGCTAGATCATTGAGGCTGGTGGCGACAGAAGGATGGTTTTCGCCCAACTGCTGTTCCCGGATGGAGAGCGAGCGCCTATAGAGCGGTTCTGCCTCGGCGTAGCGTCCTTGAACATCGTAGAGTCGTGCTAGGTAATTTGAGCTAGTAGCTATGGATTTGGTGCTACCTAGTGCTTCGCCACTTTTAACAGCGGCTTGAAATGCCTTGATCGCTGCCTCCTGCTCCTGAAGCTGATTCTGAGAAATCCCTTGCTCTAGTCTTTTGTAGTAAGTGATTCCCAAACTTTGATACAAACTTTCCAGCAAGGGAGAGTCAGGATCTTCCGCTAGCAGCGCGGCAATTTGCTGTTGCAACTCAGCGGGGTCTGCCAACGCTTCTGGCTCATAGGAGCGGCTTGGCTCCTGTCCATTAGCGGCCGTCGCCTGCCCCGTCCTGGGTTGCGCAAACTCAAACACCCCACCCCGCCAACTCCAAAAATCAGGAGCCTGCTGGGCCAACCCCTGCGCCACCGCCTCACTCACCCACAGCACGATCGGAAAGTGAAACTCCCGCAGCCCCTCCCGCGTCCACTGCACCGAAAAGAAAAACTGCTCCTGGGCAGACCTGGGCTGATCGAGCCGAATTGACAGCAGTTCATCTCCCCCCAGCACGGTCACCAGCGCGGGGACTTGATTGATCGATTGTTGTTCCACTAAATCCGCCAGACTTTGCTTTAGGCTAGGCTGCTGGCGATCGAGCCGCACCTGATAGCACTCTGTCCCTTTGGCCCGTAGTTCCGCCTCATAGCAGCCAATCAACTCATCCCGATACTCCGGGTTATTGCAGATCGCAATCAGCAGATTCAGCTTATGGAAACTTGCCCCCACCGACATCACTAGCCGTCGCAAGTTGCGCTGATTCTCAGCCGCCAGTTCCGGCGAAACGGTAGACAACGGAGCCATAGCAACCTCCCTACTCAATTAGCCCCTCACGCCGGAGCAAATCCACCACGATCGGATGCACGTCATACCACAGGTCGTCATTCAGGTATTCCAGCACCATCAGCCCGTGCAGCAGTTTTACAAACGCATCACCGTCCGCATCTTTGCCCTTCAAAGTCTTGTAAACCTGCACCAGCGCCGGGAATAAACTTGTTCCAATCTGACGAGCAAAATCATTGCGTAAGTTTCGCAGCGCTGCCGTCAGAATCGCCTCGTCTATTTTGATATCTGTGCGATCGGGTTCAATCTCCAACTGCACCATGCACTCTGTGCAGCACTCCCGCGCAATCCGCACCAGTTCCCGCATCACCCCACCGCTCTTCAGCACCATCAGCCGCGCCGTTGCTGGCTCAATCCGCTCGATCGGAATTCGCTTCCGCAACACCTCCAGAAAAGTGTTTAACGTTTTGGCGATCGGCTCTGCCTGCGGATTGCGGCAGTCTTGCTTCGAGAAAAACTTCGACACTGGAAACAACTGCGGCCGCACGATCCCCTCCGAAGCCAGTGCCCCCATCACCTGCGGCTCCTGAATCGCCGACACCGGAATCGTAAACACAATCCGAAACTGAGGCGAAAACAGCGCCTTGATGTTGTCCCGATAGATCGCTTCCACCAAACTCAGATCCAGCTTGTCCAGGTCATCAATCACCACCAGCACCGTCTTTTTTACGGTGGTCTGAATCGCCGCTGCAATTCGATCGAGCTTGCCCACTAGATCCGCCACCTTCTTCTCGTAGGTGCGCTCAATCTCGTCCCGAAACGCCTGCTCTCGTTGAAACTTCAGCGTCGCCATCTGAAGTAACTTATCCACTCCCAACCCTTGCTCCGATTTAGTCGTTTGCTCTGATTTTTGCTTGTGAGTTGTAGTTACCCAGCCCAGCAGACTGTCCTGAATATCCCCCGCCACTGGAATTTGCTGCTTGGTCGCCGCGCTCAACAGTTGCAGCCCGATCGCATACAGAATGTTCCGGTGGGTAACTCCAGACGGCTCAATCAGATCAGCAATGGAGAAAAACACAACAAAATGCTGTGGCTGCATCTCCGTCGCAAACCGCTTCAGCAGCGTTGATTTACCGCAGCCGCGATGTCCCGCGAACACAAACTTGCCATTCTTTGTCGAAGCATTCACTTCTTGCTTCAGCCGCACCAGCACCTCCGGCATATACTCCACCCGGAAGTGTTCAATTTCCTCTGGCTTGACTAACGGAAACAAGTCAAGGTCTTGATAGGCCTGCTGAAAAGTTTTAAGTAGGTCTGTATCCATCAGGCTATTTCTCACTTGCTCTGATTATGATACTCCCCTCAGCTATTCAGAGTCCCAGGCTTCAAGAGTCGGACTCCTTGATCGAGTTAGATTTTGAGCGCAAGCGATTTGCTGCCGCTGAAATTTCCTAACGATCGCGCACTTGAAAAGATTAATAATCCTCAATTGTCCGGGAGATTAATAATTTCTAATTCTTAATATATCTTCAAAGCGTAAAAATATCATCCACCCACTTCACAACCCTGAACCCGATCGCGGGGGTCGCAGGACGATCGCGATCGATCAATCCCTGAAAATCCTCCCGTAGAACTCACCACAAAGCTCTCGGTGGCTTACTCCGACCTGCTGGGGAATTCGGATTCACTTCTCCAGTAGTGGGGTTGGGAGTTGGAGAGGTAGTGAAAGTGGGAGTAGAAGTTGGGGAGGAAAAATTGGTGGAAGTTGGAGTGGGGGAACTGGTGAAAGTTGGAGTGGGAGAACTGGTGGAAGTCGGAGTGGCTGAAGTGGAGAAGTCGGTGGAAGGAGAATTTGGGGCAGAGGAGCGGGGAAGAAGCGGTTGGGTAGTAACTGGATTCTGGGGCATGGGCGGTAGACGGAAGGGTTTAATCCAGCCCCGCAGGAAGTAGTAGAAAGCGTTGATGTACTCCTCAAACGCTTCAGTCGTCAGGGCGAAGGCTTCAGCACTGGGCAGAAAATCGGTGGCCTGGAATTGACGCTCCACCAAGTCGCGTCCCCGCAGCAAGCGAGACAACCTAGTGGCCGGCGGAAGGGTGCGAAAGTCAGTGGGACGAGCGTAGACAAAGGCTTCTTCAAACACGCTGCTGAAGGTGAGGGCAGCACGGTTCATGTTCATGGCTGTGGTGACAAGGACGAGTTGGTTTGCACCGTTGATGCCCTGCTGCTGCAAGACCCGCAGCACTTCCTCGGCACTTCTGCGAACGCTGTTGCCCTCATAGCCCAGCCGAATGTTGGCCACGGGAATGCCGAGGGTCTGAGTCAGAAAGTTCTGAATGTCTCTGGATTCGGATGCATCTTCCCGTCGTTCGCCTTCTTTTTGCAGGCGATCGGGTCGAGAACTGGCGCTGACAACGATCACAGGATTGCTGCCCTTAGCAACCTCTTCTTGGTACAGTCGTGCGGCATAGATAATGGAATCGCCCCGCTCGGTAAGTTGGATGGGAATCTGGCTGAGGATCTGGAACGTCTCCGGCGGGATTGGTCGCTCCACCCTTGGTGGTGCTTCCGGGCGAGTGTCTTGGGGTGGGCGCAAAAACGGGCGCGTGGTTCCCTGTCCCAGCAGCACAATCACCCGCCGCGCACCGGGAACGTTGAGCGCTGGCAAAGGGCGGACAAGCTCGATCGCCTCCATCTCCAACTCCTGCGCCAGATAGTACGCCACAAAGGGAAAGCTACCCAACGCCAAGAGCGTTAGCAGGATCAAGATCGTGCGCCGTAGCACAGTGGAGATTTTGCTGCGGGTTAGCAGTACCGTCAGCAACACCAGCGCCAACCCCAACGGCGTGAACGGAAAAGAGATAATGCGCCAGAGAATCTCCAGCACGTCTCCCGCGCCACTGGGCGGCCCCTGGAAAAACGCCAGCACCAACACCACCACAATCAGCAGCAGCACCAGTCCGCCCAGAAAGGCTCTGGGCAGCGCTTTGAGCAGCACGAACCAAGCTACCAGGGCAATCAACAGCCACAGCAAAACCTGGGTGAGCAGCAGAAAAACATCAGTGAGCAGGAGAACCATGCAGGCTGGGGAATGGGGGACGATCGACATTCCCATTCAGACACTATGATGCAGCCAAACTCGCGTTTGGTTTCACCGTTTGATCAACGCTCGCCTTGCCGAAAGTCGAGCACTGCCTACTCAAGCACTACTGCCTACTCAAGCACTAATGAACTGGCGAATGTACTGATTCACCAAATCTGGCCGCTCCTGCTGCACCCAATGGCTGCAATTCGGGATGTAGAAAATCCGAAAGTCGCGGACGTACTGTTCTGTGCCGTAGGTCAGTTCCTTGCCCAGCGCCGCGTCTTCCTCGCCCCAAATCATCAGTGTCGGAACTTCCAGCACACCCCAGGAACGATCGACAAAGCCCTGCTGAAGCGCATTGCGGTAGTAGTTGATCGCCGCCGTCAGCACCCCTCGCTTGGCAAAGGCGTTTTTGTAAGTCTCAATGTCGGCATCGCTGAAGGTGGTTTTGTCGATCGCCATGCCTCGGAACGCCTGTTCTAAAGCTGAGTAGTCATCTAGCTGAATCAGAAACTCCGGCAGCACTGGAATCTGAAAGAGAAATATATACCAGCTACGGAGCAACTGCTGCGGCGTGCGAAGGCCTTCGGCAAACTTGGCAGGATGGGGCAAATTCAGGATTACCAGCTTCTCCAGCATTTCGGGATGGGCGTAGGCAAAGTTCCAGGCGATCGCTGCACCCCAATCGTGGGCCACCAGAACGCAGCGCTGATAGCCTAAACCCTCAATTACCCCTTTCACATCTCGGACAAACTCCGCCATCACGTAGGCTGAGGCAGGCTCCGGCTTGTCGCTGTCGTTGTAGCCCCGCAGGTCGATCGCCACAGCTTTGTGATCCTGAGCAAACTCTGGAATCTGCTTGCGCCAGGAATACCAGAACTCTGGAAACCCATGCAGAAAAAGAATCAGTGGCCCTTCCCCCTGCGCCACATAGTGCAAACTCACGCCATTGGTTCTCACAAAGCTATGCGTCCAGGATTCCGATTGCGTCATGGTGTTCCGAAGTTGTAGTGTTTCAAGATTGACGAAGGGATGAGCCAAAAGAAGCCTTTGACGCTGCTAACCACTTTAGCAATCTCCTCTGGAAAGCAATCTCCTACGGAAAGCAATCTTCTACAGAAAGGGCTTCCTGGGCGATCAACCCCAGAAAGCCCTGGCACTCATTACGACTTGACTTAATGCACCTGTTGACTTGCGCGCCTGCTGAATCAGGCAGAGCGCGCCTCAACAAATCCTAGAAAGCCTGATCCGAGGAAGTTTCCCCGGCAAAATACGCCCAGCTTCCGATCGTGGCGGTCAAAAGCCAGCCTACGCACAGGACAATGGAGAGTATTAACATGGTTCCTCCTTTGAGCTAAACGCTCATTGTTGGTTGGTGTGTTGTTGTACCCAGGTACGCCCATCACCCTAGCAACGGTGATCCAAGGCTGCAACGTTTCTTAACAGAATCAAGTGATTGTTACGGTCTGCAACAGAAACTTCAGAGAGGCTGCGATCGCAGAACCACGCACTCACCCTGGCTGAATCTAGGAGCACTTCTGCTTTCCCACCGCTCCAGAAAAACCCGGAACCTACTTTCATATGAGAATTTTTTCTGACCGGCTACTAATCTGAGGAGAAGCAACTCGGTCAAAAGCGTTGGAAACATCCCTTCAGCCCTTAGAATTTCACTAGCAAACTGAATCCCACCAGCCAAAGGGAAAGCATGAGCGCAGCCGAGACGATTTTTAGCAAGATCATTCGCAAGGAAATTCCCGTCGAGATCGTCTACGAAGACAATCTGGCCCTCGCCTTCAAAGACATTAACCCCCAAGCCCCGGTTCACATTCTGGTGATTCCCAAGCAGCCGATCGCCAAGCTCTCTGATGCCGAATCTCAAGACCACGCCCTGATGGGTCACCTGCTGCTGACAGTGAAGCGCGTTGCTGAACAGGTGGGCCTCACCAACGGCTACCGCGTCGTCATCAACACTGGAGCCGTTGGCGGACAGACGGTGGATCACCTACATCTGCACATTCTGGGCGGACGGCAGATGGGTTGGCCACCAGGGTAAGGTTGAATTTTGACCCCACAAATCCCTAAATTTTTCCTAAGATCAAAATAGTTATGGAGGCAGTCCAACGGTTTACACACGTCCCCTTGCTCGGTTGATTGAGCAACTTCAGCGCCTCCCTGGTGTTGGCCCAAAAACAGCCCAACGGCTAGCTCTTCACATCCTCAAGCGTCCTGAAGATGAGGTGAAGGCGCTGGCGATCGCCCTGATGGAAGCGAAAACTCAGG
>DATNQR010000715.1:0-2077 GCA_036703905.1 Thermosynechococcaceae cyanobacterium | reverse complement strand
AAGTAAACTGTATAGATCGTTTTGTACCCGTTAAGTATCCCCGTGTCTGCGATCGCACCATGGAGTAAAAGCGAATTCTTGCGATCGCGTCTGACAGCCCGATCGTGTTGTGATCCCGTCCAGCCCATCGATCGCCCCTGTACAAGTCGCACTTCTTACCTGCCTCAATTTCTATACCTGTATCTGCACATACATTTATACCTGTATCTGTTCGATTAGAGTATCTGGCTTGCCTTAACTGCTTTCTCTGGAAAGTCTCCACAGCAGTTCAGGCATGAGCAAATTCTGTGAAGCCTCGCTTACTTGGAGGATGGAAGCCTAATACGATGTCGGCTTGAGGAATCCCGGCGGCGAGTAAATCATCGACGACGCACAAGTTGGTTGCGTCTTCTTCTACCCATATCTTGCCGTTTTTGAGGCACAGATACATGATGATGTGTTGCTCTCGCTGACGCTCGTCCCAACCAAAGCGCAACCAGAGGTATTGATCTCGATCAGGGTCTAAGACGAGTCGATCGCTGACCTCGAACCTGTTGGAGACGGCTTGGGCAATCGTCATCTCGTAGTATCGCTTCAGGGTTGTTTGGATGACCTGACGGTAGTGCGCTAGTTTCTCCATTGCTGAATTTCCTCGTTTCGGGTGTCTACAACCATTAGCCGCAGTTGATTCTGTTGAGTCACGGTTTGAACGGATTTCCTTTGGAAAAATTCTGCGTAGACGAGTTCGTCGATCGCTAGGTAGAGTTTATATTCTGGCTCGGTTAGTTGAATCAGATTGCGGTAGACGATGTACTGTCCCAGGGCGCTATGGAAGTCGTACATCATGGATTTGCCCACGAAGCTTTTTATTTCAATCACGATTTTCTGTCCCTGGCGTTCGGCGGCGATCGGCTTCTCGGCAGCTAGATCGGCGTAGAGTTCGGCATCTTTGTATTTGATGATGTAGGGCTCTGCGATGATCTTCCAACCGTCTTTGATCAGGGCGTTCTTGACGGCTTCATGGTACAGGTCTCTGGCGGGCATTTCTGAAAGGCTTGAGCTGACTTTATTGTAGGGGGTTCTCTGATTTCAGGAGGCGTTTGTACTGAATGTGTACAATGTGTGTGTTGAGCTGGTTTTTGCAGATGTCTCAGAGTGATACGGTCACGGTGCGCTTGCCGATCGCGGTCAAGCTGAAGCTGGAGGCACTGGCGGCAAGTACTCGTCGCAGTAAGTCTTGGTTGGCGGCTGAGGCGATTACGGCTTATGTGGAGGAGCAGGCTTGGCAGGTGCAGCAGATTGAGGAGGCGCTCAGGCTGGCGGACGATCCAGGGGCGGTTTGGGTGGAGGGGTCACAGGTGGAGGGTTGGCTCAATTCTTGGGGCACGGGGGATGAGCAAGCGGCTCCATGCAAGTAACTTTTCTGTCGCTGGCGGTTTGGGATCTGGCTGCTGTGCGGGCAACGATTGCGGCGGATGATCCGGTGGCAGCGCAACGGGTAGGGCAACGTTTGAGTCAGGTGATTGCTCGGTTGGCGACAATGCCGAATCTGGGGAAGCCGGGACGGGTGTTCAATACGCGGGAGTTGGTAACTCCAAAGATTGGGAAGACGGCTTATGTCGTGGTCTACCGGGTACGGGAGCAGCAAGTGCAGATTCTGCGCGTTTTGCCGGGGATGCGCGATCTGGAGCAGATTCTCCAGCAGGACTTTCCTGAAGAGGGCAACTGAGAGGGAGCGATCGTGGCTGGGGGCTGGGGGCTGGGGGACGAGCACGGTTTCCTAGGCGCTATACCAGTACGCTCTGTTTTTTTGGGGAAACCGTTTCTCAGTCAGGGGTGAGGGGTTTCTCTAACAATTCAGCTAGGAAGTCCACTGCCAAGTAGAGTGTCAGCAGTTTTAACTCTGAGGCAGAAAGCGATGTCGATGAAGCTGGAACAGACTGCCAATAAACCTTCTACCCACGAGATGTGCAACGATACGACACTTAAATCACTCAAAACCGCATTGGCAAACGGTTCCAGCCCTCAAAACTACTCGCTCATTCCCCCCAATAAACCCTTGAATTAATCGATTAGTTAATGCTGAGAATTTCATCGG
>DATNQR010000714.1:0-1743 GCA_036703905.1 Thermosynechococcaceae cyanobacterium | reverse complement strand
CCGCCCATGTGTCTTTTCCGGGAGTCGGTCATATTCGTACACAGAATCAGGGCTATGCTTGGGTGCCTGTGGACTATCGCTGGCGTGAACAATGAGGTTGTGTCGCAAAAAGAATAAGACATTTGATATAGCGATCAGCTTGGCTATGCCGCAGGCGATCGCTTTTCTGCAAGATGCTGTAAGAAGGGTAGCGCTGTAAACAATCGCTTCACCGTGAAATTGCTCCTAAGGCTCTCAGTGTTGTTTTTTGAGCATTCGTTAACCCCGTTGCGCCTTGAATATTCATGCCTTCATAGAGGCGATCGCCCATTAAAGTTTTGATGCAGCGTCCTGTTGCAACGTCCCACATTTTAATCGTGCGATCGAAGCTCCCACTCAATAAAATTTGACCGTCGGGGCTGAAGACAACTGATGCAATCCAGCTGGCGTGTCCACCCATCACATGAAGGCATTCCCCCGTCTTCAGATTCCAGAGGCGAACGGTTTGGTCATCGCTGCCACTGGCAATAGTTTGACCATCAGGGCTAATAGCAATGGTAAACGCGATGCTGGTATGCCCCTGTAATATTCTTAGACAGGCTCCGCTTTGCACATTCCACAACCGGATGGTTTGGTCAAAGCTGCCGCTTGCTAGAATCGGCTCGGTTGGATGGAAGGCTAGCGCGTAAACCCCGCCCTTGTGTCCTTCTAGCACCCGTAGGCACTCCCCGGTCTGCGCGTCCCATAGCCGAATCGTCTGGTCATAGCTGCCACTTGCCAGAGTTCGACCTTGGGGATCAAAAGCGATCGTCCGCATGCTGCTCTGATGACCCTGTAACACTTGTAAGCATTGGTGAGTTTGTACATCCCACAGACGCACTGTTCGGTCACGGCTGCTGCTTGCCAGGGTTTGCCCAACGGGGTTAAACAGCACCGCTAATACGGGAGCATCGTGAGCAATCCAGCGATCGCCCTGTCCTGTTTGCACATCCCATAGAAAAACGGAGCCATCTTCCCCATTGGTGGCGATGGTTTGACCATCCGGGCTAAAGCTTAAATTTGAAATTAGGCTGTTTTCTCTGTAGAGGGTTCTGTAGGGAGGCGAACTTAATGGTTCTCTATCAACCTGCCATTGCCATAAGTGAATCGTTCCCGTTTGACTACTACTACTGGCAAGCAGTTGATTTGGCGATCCAGTTCCCGCTGAGGCAGAATCATTCTGATTTTGAGCTGCCGTAACTGCGACAGGACTAAAACTTAAGGCGTGTTCTCCATAGGTATAACCGCTTAACGTTTTGAGGCTTTGTCCACTCGGCATCTGCCACAGCCGCACGGTTCGATCCTGGTTGGCGCTGATCAAGGCCTGACCATCGGTACTGATGGCAAGCGCCAGAGCAGATACCGTCTGCTCGCCCAGAATATTCGTACAGTATCCGTCTTGGACATTCCAAAGCCGAAGCGTGCCATCATCACTGCTGCTTACTAAAGTGTCACCCTCTGGGGTAAATACAATGTTCCGAACCCAATTGGTATGCCCTCGCAGCGATAATTCAGGATTAAATGAATGAGTTTTAGAATTAGGCGGATGACTCCATAGCTGAATGCAACCATCGAGGCCGCCACTTGCCAACCGCTGACCATCCGGACTGTAGCGCACGCAGCGAATACCGGAAGAATGCCCTTGCAACACATCTAAGCATTTTCCAGTCTCAACATCCCAAATCCGAATCGAGGTATCCTTACTGCCGCTGGCTAAAATTGGAT
>DATNQR010000713.1:0-4792 GCA_036703905.1 Thermosynechococcaceae cyanobacterium | reverse complement strand
CGCGATTAATCAGTCAGCCGTCCTGAATCAGCCAGACCAAAAATCCTAAAATTTGCTCCACGGGCGGTAAAGGATAGATATTCAGGTCGATCGTGACAGTTCGCAGCGATCGCTTGCCCCTGCTGGGATAGAGTTGGGTGTAGCAATTGGAGCCATGCCCTGTGTTAGCCCTTCTCACTGCTGCTTTCTACATCATCTTTACGCTGTTGCCCGACAGCAACAGCCTTGTGGTGGCGTGGCCGTGGGTGTTTATTTGGCAGGTGGGGCTGGCGTGTCCGGTGCTGTGGTGGTTGGGGCAAGTGTGGCAGGGGCAGGGTCGCCGGCTGGGGAACGGGCTGGATTGGCTGGTCGGTGGGCTGGCTCTGAGTTTGATTGTTTCGACAATCTTCGCGCAGTTTCGGATGCAGGCGATCTGGTATAGCTGGGCAGCAGCTTGTGTTCTAGCAGGACTGTACGCGATCGCCTCTTGGCTCGATCGTCGCGATCGCCAACTCCGCCTGCTGACCTTCCAGGGCTACTTGAACTTGGCATTTATTGCCGTCAGTCTAGGTCTGTGGACAAGCCAAACCTGGCTACCAGAATTGGAGCGGCTGCGATCGCTCTACTCACCGGGACTCGCGCTTCCCTACGATTTTTCTCAGATCGAGCTGCGAAACTGGGCTCCGATCGGGCATCAGAACTACGTTGCAGGCTATTTAGTGCTGGCGCTACCTTTGCTGCTGGCCCTAGGGATTGTTCAGACGGGCTGGCGGCGCTGGCTCTGGTTTACTGGGTTTGGGCTGGGACTGGTTGACCTCTACACCACCAGTTCACGGGCAGGATGGCTGGCGATCGTTGTGCTTGCAGCGATCGGGATTGGCGCTTTGGTGTGGTTCAGTGCGCTACCTCGGCGCTGGACTGGGCTGATCAGTCTGGGCTGTGTGGCAGTGCTGCTGGTGCTGGTGCTGACGAACAATCGGCTGCGATCGCTAACTTCAGGCGCAACGAGCGGCGAGGCCGGTGGTGAACTGGCCTACCGGCTGATCACAATCGCTACAGGCTGGCAGGTGGGACTGAATCATCTGTTTACGGGGGCAGGATTGGGCAATGTGCCGCTACTCTATCAGCGCGATCGACCGTTCTGGGCAGGACGAGAGGCAGAACTGGTCTACCAACTGCACAGCACCCCCGCCCAACTCTGGGCAGAACTGGGACTGGGGGCAATAGGTTTAGGCATAGGCGCGATCGTCCTGTTTGGCCGACTCTTCTGGTGCTGGCTCCGCAAGACCGAACCGACCTCAAACCGCATCCTGATCGGCAGTCTGTTTGCTGGCTTATTGGGCTACGCGATCGTCAGCCTGTTCGATTTCCAACTCGACAACCTCTGCATTAGCGGCACGTTGATCGTTTTCTTGGCAGTGCTGACCAGAGAGGTAGGAAGTCAGAAAGATTCCCTTCCCCTGCCATCCCGTTTCGCTCTGGTGGGTGTGGGAGTCTTGGGGGCGATCGTCCTCTGGCTGGTTCCGGTGCATCGGGCGTGGATGCTGTCGAGTCAGGGGTTTGCGGCGCTGCGGCAGCAGAATGTGGCTGGCTTTGTGCAGCCATTGACTCAAGCACACCAGCTGGCTCAGGGGGAACCGTACTACGCTCATCAACTGGGCTGGAACTTGGGGAACTTAGGATTGCAGGGCGGGGAGCGATCGCCTCAACTGCTCAACGACAGCATCAACTGGTTCCGGCAAGGCAACCAGAGTTCTCCCTTCAGCGAGTTTGGGCATACGAACTTGGGCTGGCTGCTGCTAAACCGCGATCCAAAAGCAGCAACAGCGGAGTTTGCCCGATCGGCGGCCCTGCTTCCGGCCAAGCGCGGCGTGTTCTATGGACTGGGTTTAAGTTTGCTGTCCCAGGGCAAATCCGATCTGGCGGTGGAAGCGATCGCCCTGGAGATCCTGCGCGATCCGGTGCTGCTCACCAGTCCAATCTGGAACTTGCCCCAGTTGCAACCCCTCTTTGGGCCCGCGATCGCCCGTGTCGAGGCGCGGTACACCACGATTCTCAACGCTGCCAAGTCTTCGAGCTTGGTGGATTTGCTGCGCCAGAGTCGTGGGGCGTTGCGGTGGTGGCTGGGCGACACCACAGGCGCACGGGCAGATTGGGATGGCAGCTCTGAAGGCCGATTGCTGCTGGATTTGTCTGCCGGAAAACCTGTGCAGTCCCAGTTGGCGCAGTTGCCCCAATCGCCCGCCACCTTAGCGATCGCAGCCTGGTTGCAGCCCCAAGAACGCGCTACTCTGCTGAAACAAGCGTGGATTCTAGCCACTCGCAAAGCGCCCCCACCCGAAAAGCTGACTCAGTTAGTTGCGGTGATGGGACGATCGCCCAGCTTCGAGGAATGGCTGAAGCAAGCGCCCCCAGAGCAATATCGCCGCGAACGGGCTGGGTTCGGAGTCCTGAGTCGCCATATTGATGGCCCAATCCCAGTCGATTTCCTCACCGTGGTCGAGAATCCAGCGATCGTCAAGTTTTTTCCTCAGCTTGTGCCTTCGCCCATCTACGCGCCTGATCTCGATCGCGCCTTACAGCCCGATCGAGATGCCCTACTGAAAAAACTCTGAAAATTGGCGCTGCTAAATCTTGATGGGAATTTTGGATGGGAACGTTTTGTAAACGCTTGTCCTGTCGAGAATACTTGCCCTGTCGAGAATCAAAATCACTGACTCATAGCGCTATTCAGCAACGCCTAACTGTCAGCTTATCATCTACATTTTTGTGCAACTTTTGTGTTCTTTTGTGAGATGAATTCTTTCAATTTCGACTGCTGCGAGGGGCTTAGAAAATAGATAACCTTGTCCAAATTCACAGCCAAGTTTTTGCAGCCACTGAAGTTGCTGGGTCGTTTCAATCCCTTCGGCAATAACAGCGAGTTCGAGTTGATGACTCAGAGCAACGATGGTGTCCACGACTTGATAGTTACGATTTCCTGCCTGGATTTGATTGACAAAAGATCGATCGATCTTCAAGTTGTCCACTGGAAAGCGATGCAGATAACCCAGGGAAGAATACCCTGTGCCAAAGTCATCAATGCTGATCTGAATTTCCCGCGCTTGCAATTGTTCAGTCAGCGCGATCGCCATCCGAGCATTGTCCATGATTGCGCTTTCGGTAATTTCCAATTTTAGGTGAGCTGGATTGACGGCGGTTTCTGCTAGAACCCGATCGATATCAGCCAGAAGGGTTGAACAAGCAAACTGCCGCACCGAGAGGTTTACACTCATGGTCAACTCCGTCCAGCCGCTTTGCTGCCATTGGCGGAGTTGCTGACACGCTTGCTTCAGCACCACCATTCCCACTGGCACAATCAACCCTGTTTCCTCCATACACGGGATGAATTCTCCTGGTGAAACCATTCCGCGATCGGGATGTTGCCAGCGCACCAGTGCTTCAAAACCGCAAATCTTTTCGGTCTGTAAATTTACGATCGGCTGGTAATAAACGACAAACTCTTGCTGTTGCAGCGCCCGCTGCAAATCATTTTCCAGCGTCAGGCGGTTCAAAATCGTCAAAGACATTTGGTCATCAAAGATTTGATAGCTGCCTTTGCCGCGAAGTTTGGCTTTGTACATTGCTGTATCGGCATTTTGCAGGGGTTCTTCCGGTTGCTGATAAGCACTGTTGCCTAAAGCAATGCCCATACAGGCAGTCATAAAGATTTCGCAATCGGCAACCATAAAAGATGCCTCAAAGCTGCGAAGAATGGTTTGAATAAATGGCTCAAGCGCGTGTTCACCATCAATGTGATATAGCAAAAAACAAAACTCATCTTCTCCCATGCGCGCTAACACATCGCCAGGACGCAGGTGTTCCTGTAACCGTTCTGCGATAGTCAACAATAATTGATTGCCAACCGCGTGACCGAAGGAACCATTCACCAGTTTGAACTGATCGCAGTCTAAGTAGACTACCGCAAATGAGGATTCTCCCTTTCGCAAGATCTCAGCTAACTTCTGAAGTAGGAAAGTTCGGCTGGGTAAATTCGTCAGCGCGTCCTGAAAAATCATGGTTTGCAACTGGTCGGTTCGCTGTCGCACCGTTTGCTCCAGGGTGGCATTGAAGGTTGCTAGTTGCTGATATTGCTGATGGATGCGTAACATCGATCGCACCCTTGCTGTTAACTCCAAACGATTTACAGGCTTACTAATAAAATCATCTGCCCCAGCAGCCAAGCATCTTGCGAGGTCTGCTTTCGTTGTTAGAGCTGTCACCATAATTATGGGAACTGGTTTCCAGGCTGGCATAGCTTTGATACGTCTACAGACTTCCATCCCGTCTATACCTGGCATCATTACATCCAGCAGAATAATATTTGGCTGGAATAGGTTCAAAGAATCGATCGCGTCTTGACCATTAGCGGCATAATGCAACTGATAATCTTGATCGGACAGGAATGCTTCAATCACATCAAAATTATCAGGTTCATCATCAACGATAAGAATAGAAGGTTTACTCATAAAGCAAGCTGCACATAATAAGGAACCTAGAAGTCTTACTGTTTAAAGAGATCTCTATATAGACTTTCGGAGGATTGATATAATCACTAGGGTGCTGAAGGCAACTTAATATGAACTGTTGTTCCTTGACGGTAGATACTTGAAACTTGAAACTTACGAAGGTGAGTTTCAACTACTTTCTTGACGATTTTTAAGCCTAACCCAACGCCTTGTTGTTCGTAATACTTACGCTCAAATTGTGCAAATGTTCCTATTTTGGCAATTTGCTCGTCTGTCATTCCTCGTCCTAAATCGGATATCGATAA
>DATNQR010000712.1:0-2762 GCA_036703905.1 Thermosynechococcaceae cyanobacterium | reverse complement strand
GGCATTATTCATCTAGGTTGGCTCCCTTATGTCGCGTCAACTATATCGCTCCAACCAGTCTAAATCCACTTGTGTGTACACGGTAGGAAGGCGCTGCTGGGCAAAGTGATTTTGCCGATCGCCATGGGGGGTACGATCGCTCACCCGTTGGCGATCGATTACGCCCTGAAGCCAGTGCTGTCGGAGTTGGGGGCATGGCATTTGCTGGGTGGAGTCTACGCCGTGGACAAACAAATTACCCGTCAACCGATGGTACGTTTCAACTGGATGAGGAAATCGAGCAACGGCTGAAGCATTCGCTGCATGACCTAGTTGCAGCCATCAACCAAGCTCAACCCCAGTCAAAAGCATTGACCCGTCGCTGCACGTTTATTCGCACTTATGCCTATCGGAGCATCTGCCCCAAGTCAAAGAGCAAATCACGGAGATGACCCTTAACGGCAGTAGCATCCGAAATACGGCTCGTGTGCTCAAGATTAGCCCGCCCACCGTGATTGAAGAACTAAAAAAATTGACATCTGCGATCGGTCAATCAAGCTCGTTTGGCTGGGATAACACCCGCTCAGGCCTTGTCCGACTGTGCCAGTGGGAAGATACAGAGGCAGAACTGGATGAAATGTGGAGTTTCGTTGGCAACAAGCAACAGGAACGCTGGTTGTTGCACGCCATTGTCCACCAGACCGGAACAGTCTTAGCTTACGTGTTGTCCAACGACATCAAAATGCTGCGTTTCTCGCACTCAAAGCGCTGCTAGAGCTGTTTGGGATCACGCAGTTCCACACCGATCGCGTAGCGTGCCGCAGGCTTAGGCTGGCGAGCCTATGTTAGCGTAGCTTGCCGGAGGCATTACGTCATCTTGACCCAGCCTTGCACACCGTAGGTAAAGCCAACACTCAAACCATCGATCGCAAGCATTTAACTTTACGCACTCGCATCAAGCGTCTAGCCCGCAAGACGATTTGTTTCTCCAAGTCTGAGTGGCTGCACGATGTCGTGATTGGTCTGTTCATCGATCGCTAAGAGTTTGGCTTAATCATCTAAGTCTTATTCCACACGTCTAGAGCACCACCAGAGGATGCCTGAGAACTCTGCTGAGGTAGGAGAACACACCGTGATCCCTCAGAAGCGACTACGAGAAAATTAGGGTTTCAGAACTTGCAGTCTTCACAGTGAGTCATATTCCTATCTCATACTGGCCCTGTTTAGACATCCCCCAAAGGTTAAGTGAATCTAGGGTGGGACATTGGCATCTGTAAAATGAAGTTTTATTAATAGTAAGCATAGAAAAGGATCTTTCGATTGAGAGATCACACAGGTGAGAGCAGGAAAGTGCAGCAATCTTCCAGGTTAGTTTGAAGGCTGCTGCACTAGAGGCGGTTCAACCGCAGATGGTTCCCTACAGGCGGGTGCAGAGTTCCCCTAGCCGACTTCAGACTGAACCGGAGTCGTCTTTGAGGTCTACCAGGTTCTCGTGAGTTACTGAAGGGATTTTTGACCTATGACTTCTTCTACTGGACACTCATCCTCTGGCAGAATGGGACGATCGCTCCAGAGGATAGGACAAAAAATACTTGGCTATTGGCAAGCTAACTATCGATGCTTGACTCGTGATCCTAAATTGTTCTGCTTGGGCAAACTGGGTCGCTTTGAAGTGGTGCGAGATCTGGTTTGCTATCTTTCCCGATCTTCTTCCCGCCTAATCTACCTTGATAATGCCAAAGCCTCCGTCTTCAAGGATCCAGATGTCGATCGAGTTGTAGATTCTCTCAGAACAAAGGGCGTTTATCTGGGGATTAATCTACCTGAAAATCTTCAACAGAAGATTCTCAGGTATGCTTACGCCACACCTTGCTTTGCTGATAGAAGTCGCCAGGTAAAGTTCGCCTATCCCCAAAAGGAGGAAATGGAGAGTAAGCTGGGCAGGCAGATTGAAATTGGCTGCTATGCCAATGAAGATTACCCAACTGTTTTTGGGTTGGCGACCAATGCGGGGCTGATGGCGATCGCAGCTAAATACCTGGGGGCCGCGCCTGTATACATTGGCAGCGAGTTGATGTGGAGCTTTCCCTACTCGGCGACCTGGAAGCAAAAGCTCAAGCAGGCCCAGGTTTTTCACTACGACCTGGATGATTACCGATCGATCAAGTTTTTCTTCTACCTTACTCCAGTCAGTCCAACGACAGGCGCTCATGTGTGTGTTCAGGGGAGCCATCGCAACAAGAAACTAAGACACCAGATTTTGGGACAACGCTGCGCCAGTATCTCGGATAAAAAGCTGATTCGCGAGTACGATTCAGAAAATGTGCTGAAAATCTGTGGCCCAGCAAGCTTTGGGTTTGTGGAAGACACCTGTTGTTTTCACAAAGGAGCAGTACCCGAAACTGGCGATCGCCTGATGTTGCAGCTTGAGTTTGCCCTTAACCGCTACGACAATTTGAGAGCGGCCTGACCCCACCGCTCTGATGCAACTCCCAGATGTCATTCTGTTGAGATTGCCTGCCTGGGAATCCTATGTGCCAAGTTGAGCAGCCCAAAGCGTGGAGCGGCGATGGCGACGGCTATTGGGCAATCAGCGTGTGCGGGTGAGCCAAATGTATGTGCTGTTGGTACGGGCGGCGTTAAGCGCTTGGAGCCACTATTGTCTGTATCTAGCTCTCGATACCACGGTGTTGTGGAATCGGTACAGCATGATTCACCTGAGCGTCGTCTGTTGTGGGCGTGCCGTGCCCCTGCTATGGCGAGTTTTGGAGCATGACAGTCCC
>DATNQR010000711.1:0-4621 GCA_036703905.1 Thermosynechococcaceae cyanobacterium | reverse complement strand
CAGTTGCGCCTAACTACGACTGTTCTGGGCTGATGCAAGCGGCCTTTGCCTCAGTGGACATCTGGATTCCTAGAGATGCCTATCAGCAAGAAGCCTTTGTGCAGCCGATCGCGCTAAGCGAGCTGATTCCAGGCGATCTGGTGTTCTTCGGAACCCCCACTAAAGCGACCCACGTGGGGCTGTATTTGGGTGCAGATCAATATATCCATAGTTCCGGCAAAGATCAGGGGCGGAACGGGATTGGTATCGATCGCGTCTCTGGACAGGGCGATCGAGTCAGCCAAACCTATCACGCCCAACTCCGAGGCGCGGGACGAGTCGTTGCCTGCTATCAGCCCTGTTGGGTGTCGTCTGCTTGTAGCCAGTAAATTTCTGGAAGCCAGTAGATTTCTACCAGTAGATTTCTAAGGGCAGGAGAGAAAGAGCTTTGCGGTATTGTTAGTAAGTTCCCGCGACCCGTCCGCGACCTGCTCTCTTTCCTTATCATTTCCTTTCACAAGTCTCGGTCTAAACGCATGAGTACCTCGCTTTACACAGATGGAAATTTGCTGCAATCTTTACAGGCCTCAACCCAGCCAGCAGTTTCTATCGTTGTACCCATCCACAATGAGTATGAGAGCCTACCGCACCTAGTTGAAGCGATCGCCACGGTCTGCGCGGCCGAGCAATTGAGCTACGAGCTACTTTGTGTTGATGATGGCTCCACCGATGGCTCCACCGAGCGACTCAAGCAATTGGCTCGATCGCAGCCGCACCTCCGGGCCGTGATCCTGCGCCGCAACTATGGTCAGACTGCGGCCATGGCGGCGGGATTTGGCCACGCGAAAGGACGAGCGATCGTTACCTTGGACGGAGATTTGCAGAACGACCCAGCGGACATTCCCCTACTGCTGGCCAAGCTGGAGGAGGGATTTGACTTGGTGAGCGGCTGGCGTAAAGAGCGCCAAGACGACAAGCTAACCCGTCTGCTGCCTTCCCAAATTGCCAACTGGCTGATTGGCAGAGTCACGGGTGTAAACCTGCATGACTACGGTTGCTCGCTCAAAGCCTATCGCGGCGAACTGGTAGCGGATATGAACCTCTACGGAGAACTGCACCGCTTTCTGCCAGCGCTGGCGTTCATTGAGGGGGCCCGCATCACCGAGATGCCGGTGCGCCATCACCCTCGACGGTTTGGGCAGAGCAAGTACGGACTCGATCGCACCTTCCGGGTGATCATGGATCTGCTCACGGTCTGGTTTATGCGGAAGTTCCTCACTCGCCCGATGCACGTTTTCGGCTTGTTCGGGCTGGGATCGCTGTTCCTAGGCTTAGTGATTGGACTCTATTTGACTTTCATCAAAATTGCCTTTGCCGCTACCATCAATCGCCCGCTCCTGACCCTGGGAGTCGTCCTTTTTCTGGGGGGCGTGCAGTTATTTAGCTTCGGGTTGCTGGCGGAGTTGCTGATGCGAACCTACCACGAATCTCAAGGACGACCGATCTACCGAGTACGCGAGGTGGTGGAATTTGAGCCTGAGCCATCAGTCGATCGCTAACCGCAACCCGAATAAAACCGCCATGTCTGAATCATCTGCTTTCAAAGTTGTTACACCGCGATCGACGCAAGAATTCGATCGGTGGATCGATGCCTTGAATGCAGCCAAATCTCTTGTCCCCCAGTGCAGAAGCCTGACCGAAGATATTCGGATTTATCTGCTGGGTGATCTGGTCTGGATCTACAGCCGCTCCCACAAATATCCTCAATACATTGGCGCGGGGATGTATGACAAATTAGCAAGATTATTTGTCCAGGAAACGATCGAGCAAGAAGCGATCGAAGCCGAAGAACGAGCCGCAAATCCCTCAGATAGAGAGGGGTAGCTCGATCTAGGGGCGGTCATCTTATTGTTGAAATGCTTGCCCGATTAACTGCCAGGTTAGCGACTTACACGTTAAGGAGAAGTATATGGAAGAGAACTTTGTGACGACGATCGGGCTTGTGGCAGGAGCATTGACGACGATCGCCTACGTGCCTCAACTGCTCAAAACCTGGCGATCGAAATCTGCCCAAGATCTTTCCTGGAGTATGCTAATTACCCTTTGCGTGGGAATTGTTCTTTGGCTGGTCTACGGCATTTACGCTCAGGATGTACCTGTAATCGCAGCAAACGTCGTCACGCTCCTACTCTCCTCCATTATTCTGATCCTAAAGATCAAGTATGAATTCAAAGCATCACCTGAATCCCAATCTTCGGGCATTGTGACTCCAAGTGCGGTGTCTCCAAATCAAGCAGAATAATCTACCGAGATCTGTCCAGAGGTAGATTTTGGTAGCTGCCTTTCTTGAGAGCGATGTGTCGCAACTTTTAGGTTGCGGATAATACTACCAGGCTACCTCTGAAGCAGGTCATTTCGATGAAGGCGAAGCGTATATTTAAGCTACTAAAAGATACGGTTACTGAATGGCAAGAAGATAAGGTATCGCTGTGGGCGGCGGCTCTGGCTTACTACACAATTTTCTCGATCGCCCCCTTGCTGCTAATTGCGATCTCGATCGCAGGGGCAGTGTTTGGTGAGGAAGCGGCAAGAGGAGAAGTAGTAGATCAGATTCGGGGACTGGTGGGCCAGCAGGGAGCCGAAGCAATCCAGGCGATGATTCAAAATACTCAAAAGCCCGGATCAGGCGGAACGATCGCGACGATCGTCGGTATCGTGACCCTGCTATTCGGTGCGTCCGGCGTGTTTGGGCAGCTTCAGGATGCGCTCAACACTATTTGGGAAGTGAAGCCGAAGCCAGGGCAGGGAATCAAGAGCTTCCTGCAATCGCGCTTCCTATCCTTTGCAATGGTGCTGGTGATTGGATTCCTGCTGCTGGTGTCGCTGGTGCTGTCGGCAGGGCTAGCGCTAGTGGGCAATTTCTTCAACCGCTTGCTGCCTGACCTTGTGATTGTCAGCCAGTTAATCAATTTCCTCATATCCTTTGGGGTAATCACGGTGCTGTTTGCTGCGATCTACAAGTTTTTGCCGGATGTCCATGCACCCTGGAAAGATCTGTGGGTTGGATCGATCGTCACGGCCCTGCTGTTCAATGTCGGCAAATACCTGATTGGGCTGTACCTGGGTAACGGTGGCGTTGGCTCAACCTACGGCGCGGCTGGTTCTCTGGTTGTGCTGCTAGTGTGGATTTTTTATTCAGCACAGATCATCTTGTTTGGCGCGGAGTTCACTCAGGTTTACGCAAGGTCACGGGGATCAGATATTGAGCCTTCCAAGCACGCAGTGCGAGTGGTGAAGACGATCGAGGAGCAACCTTATCACCCGCAGCCTGAAACAGTTTCAGAGCCAGCCTCAGAGCCAGCACCCCATCGTCAGTCTAAGTACGGTTCCACCATTGCCATCCTGGGTTCGATCGTCACCTTGGCAGGGGTACTGCGGCCAAGTTCCAAGCGCAACCGTCGCAGACGCAGAAGCTGACTTGGATGGAAGGGTTGCTCCCTTGATCCCTAAAGTCTTAGTTAAGGAAAAAATCGGTCATTCTAGCTAATTTCGGCTACAGTAACCGGACAGACTCCTTTCTGCCTTGGCGATCGGGGCTGTGTGTCTCTACCCGGCTGCAATGAAGAGTCTGCAACAATGAGTCTGTAGAATCGGAACCACCAGCCTATGATCTGCCTTACTACTGATAACTCCAGCAGAAAAACTTCGTAAGTTGGAAGGATCACTAAAACTAATCTGTCAAACCGTTTTGTCAGCTTAAGGCTTCTGTAGCTAAGGTTTATCACCGAACCTGGTTCTAATTTGGTCGTTACCCCTGGATTAAGCCCATGAATACTGAAATCAACGAATCTCAATACCTTGACGCTACTGCCCCCAGTGTTGAGGTTGCCACCGATGCGCCTCTGCTCACAACAACTGTAGATGAACCGCTGATGCTGCCTCCTGCCAGCGAAGGAAATGAGCAGCTACAGCAAGTTTGGTCAAAGGTTTATGCATTTCTGGCCGGTTTGCCTGACTACTTGTCCGAGTTCTTCGGAGCCTACAAGCGTCCTCTGACAACTCTGGGCCTGCTGTTTGGAGGCATCATCTCAGTCAAGTTGACTCTAGCAATTCTGGATGCCATCAATGACATTCCTTTGCTGGCTCCCACTTTTGAATTGATCGGAATCATCTACGCCACCTGGTTTATCTATCGCTATGTGTGGAAGGCCTCCAGTCGGTATGAACTAGAGCAAGACTACAACAAGCTGAAAGAGGAAGTGTTTGGCAAGCGCGCTCAGTAGGATCTGACTGACTTGCACAGCTATTGAACAGCGATCGCTCTTTCTCAGGGCGATCGCTGTTTTAATCAGACTTGTTTAATAAAGATTCTCCAATTCCCTCTTCTTGGGGAATGGATGGGTGAGGGTTAACCTCAATTGATTTCAAGAAAGTCGCACATTGCGTGCGCTTGAGCTTGGCTACTACAAAGCGGAAATAAAAGTTAGCGCACGGGCAGAAGTTCTAGCTTGGCCACTTTGCTGAGTACTTGGGTCAACACTGGGACAGGCTGAACTGAAGCAGGTTGGGGCAGAGGGGGCGGAGCTGGAAAATGTTGAGCAACCACTGCCGCAACTTCTCTTGCTTCAATGCGGCAGTAGCG
>DATNQR010000710.1:0-4677 GCA_036703905.1 Thermosynechococcaceae cyanobacterium | reverse complement strand
CCAAGAAGCCATTGCTCCCCTTACCACCGTCACCACCACGACCGCCACCGCCGCCAAACCCACCAGATCCACCTGCACCACCGTCACCACCAAGTGCACTACTACTGCCGCTACCTCCACGGCCGCCAGTGCCACCATTTCCATCAAGGCTACCAGGACTACCTGAATCACCAAGATTACCATCACTACTAGCTTTGCCATTTTGGCCAGCATCACCTATGCTGCCGCTTCCGTTACCGCCCAATCCACCGCCACTCCCAGTGCTGCCGCCGTTGCCACCAATTGCCTGATTGTTGCTGAAGCTCACATTCTGAAGCGTGACGTTGCCATCGTAGATGAATAAGCCGCCACCCATCCCAGCCCCACCACCACCACCATCGCCACCCTGAGATCGTCCATTAGTAATCGTCAGATTGGCAATAGTCACTGTGCCAGACTGTATCCAGAACGGGCGCACATCCCCGACGCTATTTGTACCACTGTTGTCTACATCCCCACTCACTGTGAAGCTATTCCCCTCAAGGCTGAGGTCGCTATTGATAACTATCTGCGGAGCTGCTGTGAACCGGACATCATTTAGCAGCGTAATCGTGTCTGTACCAGCAGCTAGGTTTGCCTGGTTAATTGCCCAACTCAAGGTGTTAGCGGTCGCACCAGTGCCGTCGTCGGTGGCCACATCTACATCGAAGTTGGACAGAGTGTACTGGTAGTTGAGTCCGCGCACGAAAGCAGGCGTGGCTTCGATAGCTCCGGTCTGATACTCTAACTTCCAGTCACCACCCAGCACCGTGTTTCCGGTCAGGTTATCGGAGGCGGCCACGTCTGCCCCAGTTAACTGACTGAGCAGGTTGACAAACGCTTTACCCACTTTGCCCTGCGCTACATTGCACCCGTACAGCAGCAGGTCTGCCCCAACCGTTAGCGCTTTACCCCAACTCTGTACCTGCGCCGCATACCCCGGCAAATCTTTCCAGTTCAGCCCACTGCTGCCAAAGTCCAGGCCGCCCGCCTCGCCGTGGGAGACGATCTGCAAGCTGTCAATCCCACTCCGACCCAGCAGCGTATTCGTGATCTGCGTGACGGCATCTTGAGCGGAGGTGAGAACGTGGACTTCTGTGCCAGGAGCAACCCCAGCGACCAACTGCTGATAGTCGGACACAGTGCTATCGATGAACAGGAGAGAATGATTGCTTTGGCTTAGTCCCGTCAAGGAAGTCGTCAAACTGGTTTTGTCCAGCACCGATGCAGGGCTGGAACTAGACACGGCATTAACGGTAGACGCATTCACCTGGGAAATCTCAACGGGCATCGGTTTTCTCCACGAACAAAGGACAAGATGACATCAAGCGCACGATGATTTCGGAGGTCTTCGAGCTTGAATTGAGCTTTCGGCAGCAGTATTTAGGCGAATTTTTACGTTTACTCTATTTGAAGTTTGTTTTGTGTTTCGCTAATTAGTAAAGCGTTTTAAATTTCTCAAACGTAGCCATAGTAATAGGATTTCTCTTCAGCTTTCTTCAGTGATTCTCTACAAACATTTTGAAGTCAAGATGTTTTCTCTCAGTATTCCTACTGCTTTGTCAGGAGGTTGAAGCTGGCTTCGCTTCGCACAACTATCTCTTGGAGTAATGACGATCGAGCTACAAAGACATCAAGAACTCAACCGTATGCCAGGCGTGCTTAGTGGGCTGCTATCAGTGCTGGAGACAGTTCTATCCTCAACCGCTCATCCAACCCCTGCATTTCATCTCAATCGCTAACTCAGCGACGCAGCAAAGCTTGGAGGAGCAATTCCTGATAGTCAATAAGGAAATAATTGCAAGAATCTTGCTTTCTTGCTTTCTTGCTTCTCACCTTTTTGACTTCAACAAATCAAGCTTGAATTTTGGATGAAGTTCTCAAGCGTGTATCTCTGTCAAAGCGATAAATGTGTAAAGGTATCCCTGCAAAACAGTCCCCAATTTGCTAACTCCGTTTTCATAAGGAAGAGATTACCTCACCTTAATAATTGACAGAACTACCCCACAGGAAAAGTACCACGATCGCCTCATCACTGCTGCACAAAACATCCCGCAATCCAACCGACCTGATTTGCAGCTGTGAGGTTTTGTGCTCCAACCTCCGGGGTGGGGTGAAGCTGGGCAAAGTTCACCACTTCATACCAAAGTTCTCCGCTTGTTCGTGTGGTGCGTCCGGTGAGGTTGACGGACTCGTCGATCGCCACCACTCCGAGGATCGAACCAGGGCTAAAGCTGGGATGTGCCCGGAAGTTGGCATGAGCGGGGGAGCCATTGCAGCCGGAGATCCGAAGAGACTGCAAGGTGGACGCTGGGACAATTGGAGCCGGGGAAGCGGCGGGTTGAGGCTTGATGACTGGATTTGGAGAAGCTGGCACAGACTGGGCAGCAACTTGGGACTTCTGACTCAGGGCAACGACAGTTCCACCGCAGCTCGCGGCAACTCCCAACGCCAGCAGAATGGCAATGCGGCTCATAGAAATCTCCTTAACGGCGGCTGGAAGCAGTAGGCTTTTGAGACAGGTAGCGGGTCATGGCTTCGTCCAGAATCTTGATTAGTTCCTTCGAGCGATCGCTGTCGTTTTCCTGGCCCAGCATTTCTAGAAACACCAGGTATTTGCTGGGCAGGCGGAAGGTCGTTGTCTTGGTTTCACTCATGGCTGTGTCACGTTTTGGGCGGGTAGTTCGAGGGTTTTCTGGGGGGTTTGGCGCTGAAACTGGGGGACTAACGCTGTGACACACCCGTTACTCAAACCCCCATCCTGTCAGCCTGCGAAGCCAATCGAAGCTGTAATACAGTCAGCTTCGGTCTGTGACACAGCAGCACGATTCGGGGCGATTACCGTGTCACGCTTCATCCTCTGGAAATTCATCAGGTTCGGAGTCCAATAACCGCTCTAACTGGTCAAGCTCAGACGTGGAATCTGTGGCTTCCGTCTCGTCGCTCGCCTCATCAGGTTCGATGCTGATCTCGACTTCGTTGGGGTCAGCATCAACGGCGTAGGTTCCCGGCGCTGGCATCGTGGCAATGAAGGGGCGTTGTCCTGGTGCTTTCACCAGACAGAAGTATCGATCTCCCCTGGCAACTCTCAGGTGGTACTGCCCTAGCCAGTGGTCACGGTCGGCATGGCTAATCTTGCCGTTGAGTTCTTCGTTGAGGGCACGGGGGATGTTCTCGCCGATGAACAGGTTCACCGATTGGTCAAAGTCATCTCTGGAGAGTCCTAACCGACTGCATAAAGGACTCTGGGCGATGTAGAGTACCTTGAGTCCTTTGCCTCGCTTGCGGGTCAAGCCGCGCCCTATCTTCAAGCCTTTCCGCAGCAGGCGGGTGACTTCTTTCTGAACGCTCAACTCGCCGCGCTTGGGGGGGTTGAGGTCGTCTCTCAGGCGAGCTTCGTCCATCAGGATCTCGGCTTCATCCAGGGCAAACAGTTCGGCGGGGAACTCACGGATTTCTTTGCCTGCTGCTTTGTCGGCGGTGGCTTGGGCAAAGCGGGTGTCGATCAGGCGTTCGAGGAGCTCCATTCCTCTGAGGCATTGTTCAACTCCTTTATAGTCGGGGTCGAAGGTTGTCCATTCGGTGAAGGGGTACTTGGGGTCGCCCACGGTCAGACACAGATCTGTCCAGACGCGCTGCATGGCTCCAATCAAGTTGTCTGCTAGGGCGGATTTACCACTGTCGGAGGGGCCGGTGAGGCGGAAGTGGTTGCCGATGGTGACGAGTTGAATCAGCCAGTTGGTCGCGGGTTCCACAATCGGGTCAGGCTTAGCTTTAGCTTCCGCTTCCCAGTCCACGCCGGAGACATCGATGAGAAGGGTGATGCGACCATTAGCGATCGTCGCTTCCGGTTTGGTCTTGCAGCCGGGGACGACGCTGGGGATGCCTGTTAGTAGTCGGTCTTGCAGCCACTTGTACGCCTCCAGGAGACTTGTGGCGTACTTCTTGTCGTTC
Organism: Thermosynechococcaceae cyanobacterium; assembly: GCA_036703905.1. Taxonomy (GTDB): domain Bacteria; phylum Cyanobacteriota; class Cyanobacteriia; order Leptolyngbyales; family Leptolyngbyaceae; genus DATNQR01. The sequence goes on along the minus strand of DATNQR010000710.1, from coordinate 705 downwards.
TTGCCAGGGGAAATGTCTTGAGTTCTGAAGCTCAAGCGGAATTTGTGGTTGCCGTAGGGCACTGCCTGGGGGGAACGAATGATGATGCCGTGCTGGTGCAGGTAGTCGATGACCCGATCCGCTAGGAGTTCCTCATTGGTGACTCCATTCGTTTTCTCCGATTGCATCAGGGAATGGGCGTGGTGCAACAGTTGGTTCGCTTGGGCTTCCAGGTCAGCAATCATCTGGTCACGGGCGGCGATTTCTTGGGCTAGGGCGGTTTCTCGTTCGACCCACATCGACTCGAAACCTGCCTTCATCTGGGCTTGCTGGTCTGCTAGGTAGGTTTCGACTTCGGCTACTCGATCGCGCATCGTTGCCTCGAATTTCTCATCTCGGTCGGTGAGGGTCTGTTGTTGCTGGGCAAAGTGTTCGTCCAGTTGGGCGTTCTGTTGAGCCAGCTTCTCTTGTTCCTGTTGCAAGCGATGATGGGCGATCGTCAGTTTGTCTTTCTCAGCTTCAATCTGATCCAGGTTGGCGACTTGGGCTTGCTGTAGCTGCTGTTGGAGGTGGGACAGGGCACGATCGTATTGTTCGATTTCCCTCTGATGCTGTAGCTGGAGGTTGTACTTCTCCCACTCGTGCCCACTCTTCACTTCCCCCACGGCATCAAGCAAGCGGCTGTTTTCGTCGTTGCGTTCAGCATCCTGGTCAGCCTTGCGATAG
>DATNQR010000709.1:0-2911 GCA_036703905.1 Thermosynechococcaceae cyanobacterium | reverse complement strand
AAAGCCGAGGATGGCTGAAAGCTAGAGGGAAGGCAGATTTAGAAGAAGCCGATCGCGAGGCAAAACACTACAGCGAAGCCCCGCAAGGCAACCTGCACGTCAGTTGTTCAACCCTGTTTGCCCATCGTCATCTACTCACGCGAATTCCTGAGTTTTTGACCCACTATCCACGACTCAGCATTCAATTAGCGCTGATCGATGACTTAGTGGATATTGTGGGTGATGGCATTGACGTTGCCATTCGCATTGGTGAACTCGCAGATTCTTCATTGACTAGCCGTCGGTTAGTGTCCGATCGCCGGATTGTTTGCGCGGCTCCGGCCTATCTCGATCGCTATGGAACGCCCACAACACCCGACGATTTAGCCAATCACAACTGCCTCACTTTGAATGCCTACAAAACAACCTTGAATTAATGGCGCTTCCGTGATCCCGTTGGAGTTAGAGAAATTAGTATTGAGGGGAACTTTACGGTTAATAGTGGAGTGGCCCTGTACGAGGCAGTTCTAGCAGGTTTAGGGATTGCTCGCGTAACTGCATTCTTAGCAGATCAAGCCCTGAGATCCGGGCAGTTAATTCACATCCTTTCCGAATACGAAGATGAAAATAATGATGTTGGCATTTATGCCATCTTCCCTAGCAATTGTTACTTACTTCCCAAAGTGCAATGCTTTGTCGAGCTTTTAGTTGAAAGTTTCTCTACCAAAGCGGTAAACGAGAAAAGCAGTTGTTGAAACGCAGCAATCGCTCCATTATGGATATTGCTCTGCTGTGTGGGTTCAATAGCCACAGTCACCTCAGCAAACAGTCATGACACTGAAAGCCTTTAGAGCCAGCTAACAGCCGTAGCTTGACATTCCCCAGGATGGATAGCGGCTTCAGGGCGAACATAGCCAGTGATGAAGAGGCGATCGGCAAGTTGGCGGCGGGATAGAGACGTAGGAGATCTCCAAGGTGAGTAAGGGGCGAGATCGGGTGCGGTGGGTGCTAGAGGATAGTTCTGAAGGTGAGGTTAATCCTGGGGGTGACGAACTTCTTGGTTTTGGGAACTTGGTGCACCCAGTGATGCTGCGTTTCTCCCGACATCAGCAGCAGGCTCCCTGACCCCAACTCCAACTTGATCGTCTCCTTCGTCCGTTTGTGCTTGAGATGGAAGGCTCTTGAGCCGCCCAGACTCAGAGACGCGATCGTGGGGTTATCTCCCAACTCTTTTTCGTCATCGCTGTGCCAAGAGACGCTATGGTTGCCATCCTGGTAGAGATTGAGCAAGACGCTATTGAAGATCGTGCCCGAAGCCGCCTCCACCTGCTGCTTGATGGCTTGCAGGGTGGGAGTCCAGGGGTGAGGGTTCATGGTGATGCCGGAATAGGCATAGCTGCTGCCAGCATCGCCATACCAGGCAGTGAGGCGGGGAAGGGCAATGGATTTGCCATACATTTCAAGGCTTTCCTGCTGCCAGCGGGTTTCGTGTAGGAGATGGGCAAAGAGACGGTCTGCCTGATCTGCTAGGAAATCGGCACCCAGGGTGACGCAGCCATCAGTGGGCAGGAAGTTGGCCGTGGTGAGGGTCATAGTAGGCAGGGAAGAGGCAGTGCGAAAATGGGCGAGATCGAGGGGTTGGGGAGCTAGATATCGAGTTTCAGATTATTTTGGCTCTCACGCGCTTTTGGTGAAAGCGGCAGCGATCGCCAAGCTACCCAATGAGAACTCCACTTTTCAGTTCAGTTCAAAGATTTCGATTGCCAAAAGCGCGTAAAAACCGCTTTTTGTCCTCGTCAACCCCACGAGATGTGCAACGGGTTCAAGAGATAAGCCCTGAAAGCGTTGGCACGATTGAGATTAAGGTGTTTGGGCGCGGGTAACTGACCTGAAGCGATCGTCGTCGCCCTTGCCTCTGATCACTCCTCCCTCACCCCCACCCGCTAAATTCCCTGACGAAGCGCTTAAGCTCTGCCAAGTCCCGCCCGTTTTGACGGTTATGGGATCTGGGATTCACTACCCCGCTTGCTTGATGGAGTTCCCTGATCTGATTCTGCCGTTCTTCTAGGAACGATCGCGCGGCCTTGAAATGATGCCAAACTCATCTTTCAGCACGCTCAAAGTTATAGCAAACGTCTGGTCAGGATGTTGCCGATTCCAGGCTTGTACCGCCAGAAAGATGTTGTTGGCGCGGTCTGCTGCCCCACCCAGCTTACGGGCTGTGGGCGTAGCTGTAGACTTGTCCCTCGCCTCAGCCTTCTGCGGCTTGCGCCCCTGCGGCTTGACAGGAGTTGAGCGTTCTGCCTCCAACTTGTCCAGCCGTTGCAGCACCGCCGCCAGCGCGTCCTTTACCTGCATTAGTTCTGTTGCTTCTGCGGGTATAGCTTCCGCTTGGTCTGGGATTCGCTGAGACTCCGAAGGCGGCTCCAACCTTGCCTCCACCCACTCCAGCAACGTGGACATCTGCTCCAACTTCGATGCCTCTTGTGGAGAGATCGCCATGAGAACGTAGTTCCAGCGATCGCGCGTCTCTACCGGGAACCGAAGTAGCCCGACCTTCTGGCGTAGCCGCCCAACCGGGACAGGTGCAACCTTACTCGTTGGCTGGGCTGTAATGGATGCAGCCTCACTCGTTGGCTGGACGCTCGACTCTAGCGCAGCCTGCTTCCCATCCGCCACAGATTCCACTGTTGCTTTCGCTTGGTCTACTACCATTTCTACCAACGCCCCCGCCGCCATCAGCTTCACCCCTCTCGCCGTAATCGGAGTCCCGTTTTCCTTCACCAAGTACTAACCCAAGTTGCTAGTTAGAGGCGGAAGCAGGAGCAAGTCAAATAAAATCTCTCCAAAGGCTTTGTCAACCTCGGAGAGAAGAAAAAATGATTGCTGAAATTATAGCGATTTACGCCATCACCGATGACCTACTCAAAGC
>DATNQR010000708.1:0-7918 GCA_036703905.1 Thermosynechococcaceae cyanobacterium | reverse complement strand
CTAGACAGCAACGGCATCCCTCAACCAATTTATCCCACCCCCGTAGTGGGCATGGTGGGGCGGATCTCTGACCTGACTAAGATCTCTAGTCAAGGCTGGCAGTCCGAAGGTGACTTGATCTACCTGTTGGGATTGCCGTTGGAACAGAACTCAAGATCAGTGACGCTGGGTGGGTCAGAGTATCTGGCGACCATTCACGGCACGATCGCCGGACAGCCTCCCGCGATCGACTTCAATCTGGAACGGCAAGTGCAAGCCGCGTGTCGAGAGGGGATTCAGCGGGGTTGGGTACGATCGGCCCACGACAGCGCTGAAGGTGGGATTGCAGTGGCGCTGGCGGAGTCGTGTATTTCTGGCGATCGAGGTGCTGAAATCCGTCTGCAAGTTCCGAGTTCTCCCTCTCCCCCTCTGCGCTGGGATCTCTTATTGTTTGGGGAAGGAGGAGCCAGGATTCTGGTGACGATCGCTCCTGATCAGAAAGCAGAGTGGGAAGCCTACTTAAACCAGGCTTTATCTAACTCTTGGCAACATCTTGGAGTAGTGAGCGCTCGCACTTTAAGAGTTCTTACCGCCGATCAGCAACCCTTGATAGAGGTAGCCGTCTCAGAATTGAGCGATCGTTGGTTAAACGCGATTGAGCGCCAGCTTCAGCAGTAGGCAAGCTCCAGTAGGCAAACTTAGGACGATCGTTATTGCCTGCTCCACCTCGTTCAATTTTCCAAGTCGCTAAGATGTAATGGTTAGTAGATGAGAAGATAAAGAAATCTTAAGCTAACGCTAACCTTGTTCTCCCTGGCCAGTTCTGTAGCCCTTCGCCCTACTTCTGAGTAGCACTGACGCATGATCCCTGCCGATTCCTCCCTCAGCGACTCCGATTCCAACTCTGCACAGTTAGACCGAGTGCAGTCAGACCGAGTGCAGTCAGACCGACCCGACAAGCCTGAAGAAGCTTGCGGCGTATTTGGACTCTACGCGCCAGAGGAAGACGTGGCCAAGCTCACCTATTTTGGGCTGTATGCGCTTCAGCACCGAGGTCAGGAATCGGCAGGAATTGCAACATTTGAAGGCGATCGCGTTCATCTGCACAAAGATATGGGTTTGGTTTCCCAGGTCTTCAGTGCCGCAACTTTGGAAACTCTGCCGGGAACCCTAGCGATCGGACATACTCGCTATTCCACAACAGGTTCGAGCCGAGTGGTGAACGCCCAGCCCGCGATCGTCAACACGCGCTTGGGAGCGCTGGCCTTGGCTCACAACGGCAACTTGGTCAACACCGCCGAGTTTCGCGAAGAGATGCTGCGGCGCAAACACAACTTACTGACCACCACAGATTCGGAACTGATTGCATTGGCGATCGGTGAGGAAGTGGACAACGGCAAAGACTGGCTGGAAGGCGCGATCAGCGCTTTTCATCGGTGTGAGGGGGCTTTTAGTTTGGCGATCGGCACTCCGATCGGTCTCATGGGAACCCGCGACCCTAACGGCATTCGTCCTCTGGTCATTGGCACAATGCCCCAAGATTCTGCCACTGCTCCCCTACGCTATGTCCTAGCCTCTGAAACCTGTGCGCTTGACATCATCGGCGCGGAATATTTGCGGGATGTGGAGCCGGGAGAATTGGTCTGGATCACGGAAGCAGGTCTAGCTTCTTTCCATTGGGTCAAGCAACCCCAGCCCAAACTCTGCATCTTCGAGATGATCTACTTTGCTCGTCCCGATAGCCAGATGCACGACGAGAGCCTCTACAGCTACCGGATGCGGATTGGCCGCCGCTTGGCAGCTGAGTCGCCCATCGAAGCTGATATTGTGATTGCTGTGCCTGATTCGGGTATCCCGGCCGCGATCGGATTCTCTCAGGCTTCAGGCATTCCCTATGCCGAGGGTTTGATCAAAAATCGCTACGTCGGGCGTACCTTCATTCAGCCTACCCAAGCCATGCGGGAGTCGGGGATCAAAATGAAGCTGAACCCCCTCAAGGATGTCTTGATGGGCAAGCGAGTGATTATTGTGGATGACTCGATCGTGCGCGGAACCACCAGCCGTAAGATTGTCAAAGCTCTACGGGATGCAGGCGCAACTGAAGTGCATATGCGTGTTTCGTCCCCTCCCGTCACTCACCCTTGCTTCTACGGCATTGACACCGACAGCCAAGATCATTTGATCGCTGCCACCAAATCTGTAGCAGAGATCGCCGAGCAGATTGGCGTGGATTCCCTCAGCTACCTCAGTTGGGAAGGAATGCTGGAGGAAACAAAGGCAGACCCGAACAACTTCTGCTCGGCCTGCTTCACGGGTAATTACCCTGTGCCCGTGCCGGAAATGGTGCAGCGATCGAAGCTGATGCTGGAGAAACTCGCCGCCACCAACAAGCTCACGCCTGCCTAAATTTCTGACCTAAATTTCTGAGAGGTGCTGTGTCTGCATCAGATTTAGATTTGTCAGTCACTTATGGAGATGTGGAAGCCGCAGCAGAACGACTCCGGGGCTACGCGAACCGCACGCCGGTTCTCACTTCAACTACGGTGAATCAGCGCACTCGAAGTCAGGTGTTTTTCAAGTGCGAGAACTTCCAGCGCACGGGATCGTTCAAGTTTCGGGGAGCCTGTAACGCTCTGCTGCAACTGTCCGATGAGCAACGGCAACGAGGCGCGATCGCCTATTCTTCCGGCAACCATGCTCAGGCGCTGGCGCTGGCGAGTCAATTACTGAGGATGCCAGTGACAATCATCATGCCCACCGACGCGCCCGAAGTGAAACTCGCCGCGACTCGTGGCTACGGCGCAACTGTGGTGCAGTACGATCACGCCACCCAATCCCGTGAGGAACTGGGGCAACAGTTGTCTGACGATCGCGGACTGACCCTGATTCCTCCATTTGACTATCCCCCAGTGATTGCAGGACAGGGTACAACAGCGAAGGAATTGATTGAGGAAGTGGGCGAACTTGATCTTCTGTTGGTGTGCTGTGGAGGCGGTGGGTTGCTGTCTGGCTGCGCGATCGCCGCCGATGCTCTGTCGCCGAAGTGCGAAGTGATCGGAGTGGAACCGAAGCGGGCAGACGATGCCACACGATCGTTCTACTCTAGAACCCTGCAAACGGTGGAGAACCCTGACACAATCGCAGATGGAGCACGAACTTCTTCGCTGGGCAACTACACTTTTCCGATCATCTTGCACTACGTCGATGACATGGTGACGGTTTCGGAAGCCGCCATTGCGCGATCGATGTTCTTCCTGTGGGAGCGGCTGAAAATTGTAGTCGAACCGACTGGTGCTCTAGCCGCCACGGCCCTCCTCGAAGGCATTGTTTCCCGTCCCGATGCCAGAATCGGAGTGCTCTTGAGCGGCGGCAATGTGGACTTGAAACAAATGAGTAAGCTCTACGCCAAAGCGGGCAAACCTGCCAAGCCCGAAACTCGAATTCCCTGGGCAATGGAGCTATAGTTCTTCCAGGAGCGCGATCGAAGCTTTTGTGGAGTTTGCGCTCCTGTTGAGTTTACGCTGGTTATGACACCCGTTCCCGCCGCCTATCGCTAGAGCATTTCTTATGAGCAGTACCCTGGAAACTCCCAGTCCCAGAAAATTGACCTCTAGGATCAAAGGATTAATCAAACGATCGCTCTTTCTAACTGATGCGGCCCCTCCAGAGCCGGAACCCGTACTGCCACCGGAACCCGAAGCGGTTCTCCCTCCACCTGACCCAACGATCCTTCGCCGCCGTGCAGTAACTGAGCAGTACTTGAGCGGCAACGGCTTGGAGATCGGAGCACTGCACAAACCTCTGGAAGTCCCTGAGTTGGTTCGCGTCACCTACGTTGATCGTCTTTCGGTAGCCGATTTGAGAGAACAGTACCCCGAATTGGCAGGACTAGATCTGGTGGAGCCAGATATTCTCGACAATGGGGAAACTTTGGGCACGATCGAAACCGACAGCCAGGATTTTGTGATCGCCAACCACTTTCTGGAGCACTGCCAAGACCCGATTCGCACGATCGCGAACCTGCTGCGGGTCCTGAAGCCAGAGGGGATCTTGTACATGGCGGTTCCCGATATGCGCTACACCTTCGATGTCCATCGTCCTATCACAGATATCGCCCACATTTTGCGGGACTATCAGGAGGGCCCAGAGTGGTCGAAACGGCAGCATTTCCGTGAGTCAGTGAAGTTTGTTGATTTGAGATTTTTCTTAGAGCGTGACATCAGCGATGAGGTAGCGCTGATGCCGGAAATTGAAGCTTCTGTCGATCGATACATTGCCATTGACTACAGCATCCATTTCCATGCGTGGACACAAACGGAAATCCTGGAACTGTTGCAGACGCTCCAGCGCATGCCAGATTTCACCCCGTTTGAGGTGGAGCTGGTGCAGAAGAACGGTATGGAAATCATCACCGTGCTGCGGAAAGCATCTGCACCTGAACCGGAGTCAAGTCCTGAACTGAGTGAAACACCACCGTTGCCCCTGCCTGCTTGAGGGTTGCTGCGTAGGCATCCTGACGCTCGCCCCCATCCAGAACGTGGGGCGGCAGCACTCCGACAGCGATCCAAGCGCGATCAGGCTGGAGCGCTCGCGCGTTTGCGATCGTGTACATATCTGCCACTGTATCGCCCACATAGATCACGGGCGCATCCGGTGGAGAGTCCAGCAGGTCGATCGTCTGGAACAGACCCGTGGGAGCGGGCTTACCAGGGGCATCTTCCATCGCCACCAAAATGGGCGATGGGAGTCCTAGTCGCCGCTCCAGCACATATCGGGCTGACCCCGTTGTTGCGCCACTGAAGAAGCCCCACTTAATCCCCGCCTGGGTCAACTGCACCAGACACTCCGGCGACATCAGAAGCGGCTCCTGGCAGATGTATCCCGTCCAGTGGGTCGGATCAGGGCCTCGGTAGCGCGACTGGAAGAAGGCCACGATCGCCTCATATTGCTTCCCCACCGTTTCGCGGGGCTTTCCTTGTTCCTCAAAATAACGGTAGATCAGTTCCTGGGAAGCTTCCCAGTCATTGTTCCAACTTCCTTCGCCCTTAAGTGCGTCGATCTGCTCTGAACTTGGGCGGTATGCTCCGTGGGTGAAGTGTTCCACTGTGTCTGCCAGCGCCCGCCGATAGGAGCCGCTCACATCTCGCACCACTCCATCAATGTCAAACACAACGATCGTCATTATTCCTCTGCTTTTTATGCCCTCCTCAAGATCTTTCAGCACTCCCCTGAATCGTGCGTTAGAATTGTGGGTTGTAAATCTATCAAGTGAGTTGAGATGGTGCTGGAGGTCGGGTCGACGAAGTTTATTCTAAAGGTTCTCTGGCTAGAAGAGAACGTTGCTTTAGCGGTGGATCAAGTGGTGGGCAAGGGCACAAGTCCTCTAACCTCTTACTTTTTCTGGCCTCGCAACGATGCCTGGGAACAGCTAAAAAATGAGATGGAAGCCAAGCATTGGATTTCCGAGGTCGATCGCGTTGAGATCCTCAACAAAGCAACCGAGGTCATCAACTACTGGCAAGAGGAAGGCAAGCGGCGGCCGATGGCCGAGGCTCAGGTGAAGTTTCCCGAAGTCACTTTCACTGGTAGCGCTTGATTTAGCTCGTTCACGACTGTTGTGGGCGGGGTCTACGTTGTTGATCATGGCAAAAGTTGCCCTAACTTGACTCTTAGTGAGGTTAGGGCAACTTTTGTATGCAACTGGGCTTGATTAAGGCTCGATCAGAGGCAAATCGCAAATTGGGTTTGAGACTTTAGGGATCATTTGCTACGGTTTGTTACAGTATTACGGTTCGTTCTAGGGCAACGTAGGGCGATCGCTTCAATTTTTTCTATATAAAACGGCTTAGGCAGGTAGCTTCATGACCCCAACCATCTCTTCTGATCAGATCGAGCGGATTGTTTGGAACCAGCATCACGATCCGTTTGAAATCCTGGGCGCACATCAGATGGAGCGAGATGGTAAGAAAGTTTGGGTGGTTCGAGCTTATCAGCCCAGTGCAGACGCAGTTTCGGTTGTTTATCCAGCCCAACGGGAGGAATACCCAATGGAGTCTGTTCACAATCCCCACTTCTTTGAGTGCGTGATTGATGCACCCGATCTGCCGAACTACCAGCTGCGGATCAAAGAAGGCGACCACGAGCGGGTAATTTACGATCCCTATGCGTTTCGATCGCCCTACCTGACGGAGTACGACGTCTTTCTATTTGGGCAGGGCAACCACCACCGGATCTACGAAAAGCTGGGGGCGCATGTTGCCGAAGTAAAAGGCGTGAGGGGTGTTTACTTTGCAGTTTGGGCCCCCAACGCCCGCAATGTCTCAGTGCTGGGAGACTTCAACCTCTGGGATGGGCGCAGGCACCAGATGGGGCGCATCGGCAACGGCATCTGGGAATTGTTCATCCCGGAACTGGACTATGGAACTCACTACAAATACGAGATCAAAAACCACGAGGGGCACATTTACGAGAAGTCTGATCCCTATGGCTTCCAGCAGGAGGTTCGCCCCAAGACGGCCTCGATCGTCACTAACCTCGACTCCTACACCTGGAACGACGAAGCGTGGATGGAGAAGCGCCGCCACACTGAGCCTCTAACTCAGCCCGTTTCGGTCTACGAGCTGCACCTTGGCTCTTGGCTCCATGCTTCTTCATCGGAACCAGCCCTGCTGCCCAACGGCGATCCTGAGCCGGTGGTGGTGGCTTCGGAACTGAATCCGGGCGCACGGTTCCTCACCTACCGCGAGGCAGCGGACAAACTAATTCCCTACATTAAGGAACTGGGCTTTACCCACATTGAGCTACTGCCGATCGCCGAGCATCCCTTCGATGGCTCCTGGGGCTACCAGGTGATCGGGCACTACGCCTGCACCTCCCGCTTTGGCACTCCTCAGGACTTCATGTACTTTGTCGATCAGTGCCACCTGAACGGCATTGGCGTGATTGTCGATTGGGTTCCCGGTCACTTCCCCAAAGACGGCCACGGGCTGCGGTTTTTTGATGGCACACACCTGTACGAATACGCCGACCCCCGCAAGGGCGAACACCTGGAGTGGGGAACGCTGGTTTTCGACTACGGTCGGCCCGAAGTGCGGAACTACCTGATGGCCAATGCGCTGTTCTGGTTTGACAAGTACCACATTGACGGAGTGCGGGTCGATGCTGTGGCCTCCATGCTCTATCTGGACTACCAGCGCAAGCCCGGCGAGTGGGTGCTGAACCAGTACGGTGGCCGCGAGAACGTGGAAGCCGCCGACTTTCTGCGACAGGTGAATCATGTGCTCTTTAGCTACTTTCCAGGAATATTGTCGATCGCCGAAGAATCCACCACCTGGCCAATGGTGTCCTGGCCCACCTATATGGGCGGACTGGGCTTCAACCTAAAGTGGAACATGGGCTGGATGCACGATATGTTGGACTACTTCCACATGGACCCGTGGTTCCGCCAGTTCCACCAAAACAACATCACCTTCAGCATCTGGTATAACCACAGCGAAAACTTCATGCTGGCCCTGTCCCACGATGAGGTGGTGCATGGCAAGAGCAACATGATCGGCAAGATGCCCGGAGACGAGTGGCAGAAGATGGCGAACATGAGGGCGCTCTACGCCTATATGTTCTGCCATCCGGGTAAGAAAACCCTGTTCATGAGCATGGAGTTTGGGCAATGGAGCGAGTGGAACGTCTGGTCAGATCTGGAGTGGCATTTGCTCCAGTATGAATCGCACAGCAAGCTGAAGCAGTTTATCCGGGCCCTTAATGACCTCTACCGTAGCGAACCTGCCCTATACACCCAGGACTTTGGCCAGGAGGGCTTCGAGTGGATCGACTGTAGTGACAATCGCCACAGCGTGGTTTCTTTCCTGCGCCGAGCTAAGGATTCCGAGGAGTTTTTGGTGGTGGTATGCAACTTCACGCCCCAACCCCATTCCCACTACCG
>DATNQR010000707.1:0-1650 GCA_036703905.1 Thermosynechococcaceae cyanobacterium | reverse complement strand
CACCGACCTCGAAGCAGTGGGCGAGAGAATCCAGAGATCAGGGAGGACAATTTGCTTCGGAGGGATCTTGTTCTGCTTTGCCTCGCGGCGTTGGAGCAGCTCGACCTCGATCGTGCGATTGAGGCAAGCGCGAATGTCGGCTGGAGAGACGGGATTTCTGTAGGGTTCAATCAAACAGAACTTGGCTGCCATGCGACCGAGCAGCCCCAAGCTATGCAAAGTGTTGCTCGCGCCTGGATCGGGTTGAAAAAGGATGTCAACCTCCTTAACCTCGGATGCGATCGTGAAGCCCTGCTGGACTGTGCCGCCGTTGGAGAGTAGCCCTTCTAGCAGGTTTTTCGAGAACTCATCAAAGAGGAGGCGGGTCATGGTGCGAACATCAGCAGTGAGAGGATTCTACCCTAGTTCATTTGACCTAAAGCCTTCACGCTTGCTGAGGTTGCCATCGGAACACTGTCACCTTGTCCGGCTGCACCTCCCTATATTCAGGTTGATACAGAGCTTCTGGGAGGTCGAGCCGGAAGCCGAAGGTATGGTAGCGGGAGGGGAGACCTGGATAGGAAGGGGATTGTTGCACCTGTGACCATTCCTCTGAAACCGTCTGGATCGTCAGCGTCTCGTGAATGCCTAATTCCTCTGCTAGCCCACGCCGTGCCGCATCGAGTGGAGAGCGATCGAGTGTTGGGTTGACCTTCTCGCTGATGCCCCGTAATCCACGATCGCGGCGGCGGTGGCCGTCGGAGAGCCCTTGAGCTTTCTGTCAAGTTAGATGCGATTAATGGATAGGACTTGGGGGTAGGTTGCTTAGACTTTGTGGCGGGTGGTTTCGACGTAGCAATCGTTTTGCGGCTTTTAAGCGGTTGCGATCGCTCTTATCTGCTCAATAAATTGGTGCAGCACCAACAGCGCAAGATTTCAACAAAACAGCGCAAGAATTGGGCTTCAGTTCAGCGAGGCTTTTTTCTAATCTTGAGGTATCGAAACGGAACACCACTCAAGGAACAGGAAATTACCATGAACACCACAAAGCTCTTCTCGCTTGGAACGATCGCCCTGCTTGCGCTCACCCCCATTCCCACTGTTTTGGCAGAAACACCTAATCCTTCACTTCAGCGCAGTGAGCCAACGATCATGACCACTCAACCCACGTTCAAACCGGGAATCAATCGAGTCACCTTTCAAAGTGAAGGCGAAACCCTGGTCGGCAATCTCTATCTCCCTGCGACTTATCAAACCGGAGATCGCTTGCCCACAATCGTCGTCACGGGTGCCTGGACAACGGTGAAAGAACAAATGCCTGCGGTATATGCTCAACGGCTTGCCGATCGGGGTTTTGCCACCTTTGCGTTCGACTTCCGCTATTGGGGCGAAAGCAGCGGCACCCCGCGTCAGTACGAATCGCCTGCGGCAAAAGTGCAGGACATCAAGAACGCAGCGACATTTCTGAAGTCGCTGCCTGTAGTAGATGCAAACCAGATGGGTGGTTTGGGCATTTGTGCCAGTGCAGGTTACATGGCAAAAGCGGTGGCTGAAGATGCTAACTTCAAATCGTTTGCGACAGTGGCAGCATGGCTGCATGATCCAGAATCTCTGCAAGCTCTATTTGGCAAAGAAACCGTGCAGCGTCGGATGGCAATTGGCAAAGCGGCT
>DATNQR010000706.1:0-1969 GCA_036703905.1 Thermosynechococcaceae cyanobacterium | reverse complement strand
TCAGGTAATAGCGTGTTGAAGGTGCAGTTGCTTAAATATGCAGCCCCTGTGGAATCCAGAAGACTATGCCAGGAACTCAGAGGCTCAGTTGAAGTGGGCTCAGGAGTTGCGATCGGGCCTGCACCTTAAGGGCAACGAATCTGTGCTAGATGTGGGCTGTGGCGATGGGAAGATCACGGCGGACTTTGCGGCGGCGTTAGCCCAGGGAAAGGTCATCGGCGTAGATAGTTCGCCTGAGATGATTGCTTATGCTCAGCGCACCTACCCAACCTCGCAATTTCCGAACCTGACTTTCACCTGCGGAGATGCCCGATCGCTCACCTTTGAGCCAGAGTTTGATCTGGTCTTCTCCAATGCCACGCTGCACTGGGTTGACAATCATCGAGCTTTTTTGCAGGGAGCTAATCACGCCTTGCAGTTGGGTGGGCGGCTGATCATTTCCTGTGGCGGCGAGGGAAATGCCGCAGGGGTACTGCAAATTTTCTCCGCAGTCACCGCCCAAGAACCCTGGAAAGCGTACTTTGACGGCTTTCACAATCCCTAATTTTTCTACGGAACTCAAGCGTACGATCGATGGCTGCATGAGGCAGGCTTTAAGGTCAAGCAGCTGGAGTTAGTGCCTAAAGACATGACGCATCCGGGCGCAGACGGCTTCGGTGCCTGGATACGCACAACCTGGATGCCGTTCATCAACTGTGTGCCAGAGGCTGATCGCGATCGCTTCATCACCCACTTTGTCCAGTCCTATCTGACTCAGAACCCGATCGACTCCGACGGACTGACCCACGTTCAAATGGTCAGGTTAGAAGTTGAGGCAGAAAAAGCTCGGCAAGCTTAAGCCAGAGAGCGATCGAGCGCAAGCTTGACCCAAACAGAGCGGTCAGAACGATCGCCTACAATTCAAAACAGAAGATTACTCCGCCTAATTTCCCCATAATTGATCGATCGCTCTCACCTGTTCAAACATCACTATGGATCTGCTGCGATCGCTCCCTCTAGGTCTATACCTGGAACAACCCATCACCTGGCTGCATCAGCTTGATCCCAGAGTCAAGCTTGCGTGGCTGATGACGTTTCTGGCCGCCCCCCTGCTGGCTAGTCCCCTGTGGCGGGTGCTGCTGGCAGTGCTGCTGATTCTGATTACCCTCAGCGCTCGGATTCCTCTGCGGGTGTGGCGGCAGCAGATGGGCTGGCTGCTGGGAATCAGTTTGCTGGTGCTGGGGCTAACGGCAGTGCTGCCCGACGGATTGAGAACCAAGCACCAGCCGCGCTTGCCTGCCGATGAACTGGCCTTTGTACAGCAGCCCAACCAGCTAGCGATCGCCCCTGCTGCTAATCCCTGGTACAACCCCTTCGGTTGGGGACGCTCAGAAACCGCCGGAGCACCAGAAGTTCCGAACCTGAACGCAACCTTGCCCCAACCCACGGATTACAGCTACGTGCTGTTTAAACGTGAGCCAATCACTGTCACGCGGCGGGCGATCGATCTGGGCATTCGGGCCAGCACCTTATTGTTCACCCTCATCTACAGCACCAACCTCTATCTATTAACTACAGCTCCAGAGGAAATTACGGCGGCGATCGAGAACTGGCTAGAGCCACTGCGTCGCTTCCGTTGGCCCATCACTGAGATTGCCTTAACCCTGACGCTCTCCCTCCGGTTCATTCCCCTCGTGCTAGAGGAAGTGCAAAACCTGGTGCGATCGGTGACAACTCGCGCCATCGATTGGAAAAAGCTCGGAATCCGCAGGACAATTCAACTCTGGCTGACTGTGGCGGAACGTCTATTGGAAAACCTGCTGCTGCGGGCTGAGCAAATAGCCAGCGCTATGCAGGTGCGCGGCTTCACCACACCCAACCAGCATCGGGTGGAGTGGTATCAGTTCCATCTGAGGCGCAGCGATCAGCTGGCAATACTGGGCTTGGGAATGGTGTGGTGCGCCCGACTAATCTGGGGGAATGAACTGTA
>DATNQR010000705.1:0-4047 GCA_036703905.1 Thermosynechococcaceae cyanobacterium | reverse complement strand
AGTTGGGACGGAACCGTGAAGCTGTGGCAAGAGAACTAAAGTGATCGCGGTTAATCGATCGTGTCGTCGTTGAACTCAATTCTGGGGCGATGGTCTGGTGGCTCGGTTGGAGGTTTTTCTGGTCGAGGCTTAGGTTGAGGCGATAGCGATCGCTTCTCCGGCTTCACCTCTGGCTTTACTTCCTGCTTCACCTCTGGCTTCACTTCCCGCTTCACCTCTGGCTTTACTTCCGGTGGCAAGTTGGGTCGAGGCGATCGCTCTAGCTTCTCCAGTTTTGCTGATAAATCGGGCAAGGGTGACTGCTTCTCTGGCAGTTGCACTCGCTCTAACTTTTCTGGCATCACCTCCGGCAGTTCTACTGGCTCTAGCTCCTGATTAGTCAGAGTCAGAGGCTTGAGTTCCGGCTTGGCTTCAGGCAGCGTGAGTAATTCTTTCTCTAGTTCGGGCAGGGCGAGTAGTTCTTTCTGTACTTCTTTGATGGCGATCGGCATCTTGAGCGGTTGGACTTCCTCGATCCAGCAGCTTGCCAGGGGCAGAGTTTGATCCAGATCTTCCAGAGGGCGGGGAACCAGCATCACCGCATGGAGTTCACCAATCCGCTCCGCCTCCACCATGCCCACATCCAGCGCCATCGCCACATTGGAAACCGAGCCACGGATAATGATGGTGCAGAGGCCCGCACCGATCGTCTCGTAGGCAGCCAGCACCACATCGGCAGCCTTGAGCATGGCATCAGCCGCGCCCACCATCGGCGGAAAGCCACGAGTTTCCAGCAGTCCCACGGCTTGGTTGCTGAGTTTGCTGTGGGCCTGTCCTGTAGCTAATTGCGAGAGGCGACCGCCGATCGGCAACACCGCTTCCAGGTTCGGCATCGGGCGCGGAACGACCAGCGTGTAAAGCTCCTGACCAAACTGAGCAGCCCGTTGGGCCCCTTCTTCCACGGCCAGCCGCACATCCGCCACACCGCCCCGAACGATCGCGGTGCAGTGACCGCCACCAATTTTTTCGTAGCCCACCAGCGTCACACTGGAAGACTTCAACATGTGATCGGCTATGCCCACGATCGCAGGGAAACTCTGCGCGGATACCAGTCCCAGAGCAGTATCAGTAAAATCTTGTCGTCGGCTCATGCGCGGATGGGTTGCGGAGTTGCAATAGTTCTCGCCAGTAGTTCTATCCTAACTGCTATCCCTCGATCGCTCCTGGATTCTGCAATCACGGCTACCGTTCTAACCACGATCGCTGCCGTACCAGAGGGTTTCGATCGTGCGAGCGATCCTCCGCTGCTCTGCTTCGGAGTTTGCTAAGGCGGTGACATGACCCAGCTTGCGGCCAGGGCGTGATCCAGTTTTGCCATACCAGTGAACAAAGGTGTGGGGCAGAGCAGCCAACTGCTGGCGCTGAGTTTGGTAGTCGTTTTGAGAAGTCTCGAAGCCCAGTAGATTCACCATCACCGCGCCCGATCGTAGCGTTACCCTACCCAGAGGCAAGCCGGCCACGGCTCGGAGGTGCTGTTCAAACTGGGAAGTTTCACAGGCATCCAGGCTGAAATGCCCCGAATTGTGGGTGCGAGGCGCAATCTCGTTCACCAGCACTTTTCCGTCCTGGGTGAGAAATAGTTCAATCCCAAACACTCCCACAACTTGCAGACTTTCTAGCAGCGTGTGGGCGATCGCCTCTGCTGCCTGAGCGATCGCAGGCTCCACAGTCGCAGGCGCAAACACCCGCTGGCACACTTGTCTCTCCTGCTGGGTTTCGACCACTGGGTAAGTGACGATCGCGCCCTCCACCGATCGAGCTGCAATCATGGCCAACTCCCGCTCGAAGGGAATGAACTCTTCCACAAGTAAAGGTTGATCGCCCAGGCTTTGCAGTGTCGCCTCCAAATGGTCAGCGTCTTTGACAATGAACGTACCCTGACCGTCGTAGCCGTGGCGACGGGTTTTGAGGACGATCGGGAAAGCCGGGCTAGAAACCTCCTCCAGCATCGAAAACTGCGGCGCAGGCAAACCCAGATCCCGCAGATAGCAGCGCTGGTGATACTTGTCCAACAAAGGCCGGAGTGCAGCCAGTCGGGGGCGAAACTCCACGCCTTGATCTGCCAGCAGTTCCAGGGCTTCCAGATCAACGAACTCGTTCTCGAACGTGATCACATCGCACTGGGCTGCAAGCTGAGCCGTAGCTGCCGCATCCGCCACAGGAGCCAGGATGGTGTCTGCGGCGATCGTCACGGCTGGGTCGTCCCACGAAGGCGTTTGCACCACCAGCTCCAGCCCCAGCTTCTTTGCCGCCGCGCCCATCATCCAGGCCAACTGTCCGCCGCCAATTACCCCAATCCGCTTACCCATCCCTGCACTCCTACCGACAGCCCAACGATTCTCGCGTTTCCACACCAGTTTTGGAGTTTACTCCTTTAGCGCTCTGGCACAGTTGCTTCACCTGCACCCCGTCCAGCATTGCGTCGCTGAAATCGGCTCCGGTGAT
Organism: Thermosynechococcaceae cyanobacterium; assembly: GCA_036703905.1. GTDB lineage: Bacteria > Cyanobacteriota > Cyanobacteriia > Leptolyngbyales > Leptolyngbyaceae > DATNQR01. The sequence continues at coordinate 1,563 of DATNQR010000705.1, read as the reverse complement.
ATCCGCGTCCTCGAAGGTCGATCGCAGCAGAATCGCATTCACCAGCACCGCATCGCTCAAATTTGCCCGGACAAGCTTCACCTGATCCATCATCGCCTGGGTCAGGTCTGCGCCGTGGAGATTGGTCTCGGTCATAGTGGAGGCACTGAAAACTGCGCCCTGAAGGTCAGCGTGGCTGAAGTTCGCCCGATTCACGTTGGCGTTGGAGAATTCCGCTACCCGCAGCGCTTGCCCTGAAAAGTTCTGTCCTGCCAGTTCAGCGTTGCTGAAGGAGGTCGGCGGTGCGTACCGATTTGAATATTGAGTTCCAGTCGGGGCAGCTTGGGTTGGCGCAGCCCAGAGAAGGCTGAACAGCAAGACGATCGCGCCCCACACGGCCAGGATTCGCAGGATGGGTCGGGAAGTATGCGATCGAGTCGGGGTCAAGGTCATTACCTGTGCCTCATTGCTCACTCTTCAGTGTAGTGAGGAAGACAGCTTTTACTCAACTGAAGTCAACAACCTAAATTCAACAACCTGAAGTCAACAACTTGAAGTGAATGATTTTGTCAGGCGGGTCGCGATTCCATAGCAAACAAAAACGGGCTGGACGCGATCGTCCAGCCCGTTTTGCAATCAACCTGAAGAGATTACGCTTCGGGCTTAAGAAGCTCAGTTTGCGTTTGCGTACCCGCTTGCAGTCCAGGACGACGCTCAGCGATGTAGTTGCTCAGAAAAGTATTCACTCCAGAGAGGACAACGGGAGCCAGAATCATACCCAAGATACCGTTGACGCTGAAGCCCGGAACCACAGCCGCCGCCAGTGCAAAGCAAATTCCGTTCACCACCAGCGAGAATAGCCCCAGTGTCAAGAAGTTAAGGGGCAGAGAAACCAGAGACAAAAACGGTTTGACAAAAGTGTTGACTCCACCGATCGCCACACCAGCCAAGAGCGCTGCCGGAAAGTTGGCAATGTTCACACCGGGAACCACCAAATCCACCACCAGGAGGCTAAGGGCCACCGACAAAATAGTAAGAAACGATCTAAGCATAGGTTTTTCCTCGAATACAAACGTAAGGTTCTTGTTATGTATTCGATTCTCCGCAACTGATCGCCCAATAGCCTCTCTATGCAGGTAGATTCTGCTGTCAATTTCCATCGCACGGTGGAGAGAGTTTATCGAGGCGCAACCAGTTCTTCCATCAGGGCTGCGTCTGCGATCGCCTTGTCTAAACCCTCTTTTTCATCCGTCTTCGGCGCTTCTCCAGAAGACTTTGCGTGGAAGTGAATCCCCAGCACCGCATCATACAGAAAACCCAAGAAGTCTTGTTTGGATTGAAGGATGCCCGTGGATTGGGGACAACCTTTCTCGTCTAGGAGCGGTTTGCTGGTGTAGTAGCCCTGCTGGTACTTGTACCAGGGAATGGAGGGCCAAAGGTGATGGATCAGGTGATAGTTCTGACCCATAATCAGAACGTTTAGTAGGGCGCTGGGGTAAACTCTGGCATTCTTCCATCGATCGCGCTCCACGAAAGGACGATGGGGCAAATAGTCGAAGAAGATGCCCAGGGCAAATCCAACTA
>DATNQR010000704.1:0-3775 GCA_036703905.1 Thermosynechococcaceae cyanobacterium | reverse complement strand
GGAGTACTGAAAGGACTTCCGCCTCGCGCACTTGCTCAAAATAGGGGACAGCGACTTGTACCTCCACAACCATCTGGTCAGGCGTATCCAGTCCGGCCACTTCCCAAATTCCTGGTAGCGCGTTGTGAGCGATCGCATTGCGGACGGCACGGGCGGCGGCGATCGTTGGGTCTTGCCCGTGTTGATCGATGCCCATCCCCATTTCGATAATGAAGCGTTTGAGAGCCATGAGTAAAGAGTGACAAGAAACTAAAGCAGTTTACTCTGTCCTAACCAGTAGCCGCAGACAATTGAGAGCTTGGGGTCACGGTTCGACTCTGAGGCTGCGATCTAGAGTGCGGGTAGGAAAGTTTAGCGGAACGGGCTATACTTCTGGTCGATCGTCTTCCGCCAAATCCCATGAAACTCCTTTTTGCTACGCTGCTTGCGCCGATTGCTTCCCTGACCTTTGCCCTCAGCGCTCAAGCTGCTCTGCGAACTCAGGTAGTGGAATACAAACAGGGGAATGCGGTACTGGAGGGGTATTTAGTCTACGACGACAAATTTCAGGGTCAGCGTCCGGGGGTAATGGTGGTGCATGAGTGGACAGGGTTAGGCAACTACGTCAAAGGACGGGCAGATCAGCTTGCATCCCTCGGCTATGTAGCTTTTGCAGCAGATATCTACGGCAAGGGCATCCGGCCCAGCAACCCTAAAGATGCAGCAGTCCAAGCGAAGATTTACCGCGACGATCGCAAGCTGCTGCGCGATCGAGCTAAAGCGGGACTGGCAGTGCTTCAGCAGAACGCACTAACCGACAAAACCCGAATTGCCGCGATCGGCTATTGCTTTGGTGGCGGAGCCGTGTTGGAACTGGCGCGGAGCGGCGCACCTGTGGCGGGAGTTGTTAGTTTTCACGGCAACCTAGACACACCAAACCCGGCGGATGCCAAGAACATCCAAAGCAAAGTGCTAGTGCTGCACGGCGCGGACGACCCCCGTGTGCCCCCTGCTCAGGTGCAGGCCTTCGAGCAGGAGATGCGGCAAGCAGCAGTAGATTGGCAGTTCGTCAGCTTTGGAGGCACAGTTCACAGCTTCACCAATCCTGCTGCTGGCAACGATAATTCTAAAGGATCAGCCTACAACGCCAAGGCCGATCGTCGGTCTTTCACAGCCATGCAGCAATTCTTTGCAGAGATTTTTCAGAAGCGCCCCACTGATCTCCCACCTCGTGGTCAAGATACTAGCCCTCGTTAGAAACTAGAAGTCAGATGAGGCGAGAGTTAGTAGGCTCAACTTTCCAAGAGTGAAACTTTAGGCTGCCACCGTTGGAAAGCTAAAACTCAAGCTCCAGAGCGAATTTCCGAAGACCTTCGCTTTAATTTGTTACAAGCTCTAACTTGTGACAAGTTGTTATGCCCGCTCGTCCGCGTCCAACTTGTGGTTAGCGCAAACGCCGCTAGAGTCCCACTGCAACTCTGCCATGGCAATCATACTCAAGCCGATGAGTAAGCCAGTGGTCGAAAACTGCCAAACTCCCAGATAGGGCATCAAGAAAATCCCCAAAGTTGGGATCAAACTGATGAGCAGAAATCCCCGCGATCGCATCTCAATTCCGGTGTAGAAATAGCCTAGGGCAGTTAGAGCTAACCAAAGGGGACAAAGCTGCATCAAGACATCACTCCAGCCTAGAAAAATGCTTAAGTCTGTCAAAGCTGTACCGATCAGCATCAAGCCAACCCAAGCCGAAAAAGTGCGACTTAAAGGCTTCACCTTCAGCCAGTGGGGAGCCATAAGAGCGGTACTGACTGACCCAGCGATCGTCAGCCCAGACCACAACCAAGCCTGCACTCCCCAATCCCAACAGCTGAACTGCGCCGTAATAAAAATAATCCCTGAGATAATTCCCCAGAGCAGGCAAGCTTGATCAATTCGGGTGTAGAAGGATGAAAAAATTGTGGTGTTGCCCAGTTGCCAGTGGACTCGCCAAAGACCTGGAAGATCTTCAATGTCAAAAGCGGAACATTTTCGTCGCAAAGGGGGAAGTTCAAAATTGAAGTAATCAAACTTAAAGGAGTTTTTAAATGGAGTTGTCGAAATCATGGCGGCTTTTATGGGAGGACTGATCACGCCCCTACCAATGCTTAAGAACGTACTTTATGGTGTCTAACTATCTCTATGGGTAACTCTATCAACAGGACTTGATCGCAAATTGTTAGAGGTCATCCAGAGGGATGAAATCGTTCACCTGGGCGCTTGATCGTCCTCCTAGAGACTGACAATGCCCGACCACTGGACTTTCTTTTCGCGTGATCGTCGGTAGGAAAAGAAGTTTTGTGAATCTTGAAAGGTACAGTTGGGAGCGATCGCCACTTGTTCAGTGCTCAAACCCAACTGCTCCAGTTGCAGCGCATTCACACGGCGCACATCTAACCGAACTCGTCCTACCTCTGGATCATCCAGAATTGGTGGGTTGGGTAGTTGTTGCAGTTGCTCTAGAACCCCCTCGTTTAATGCGGTCGCAACGGTTCCTCCCACTTCCGCTGCTACGGGTTCCGAAACTTGGTACACCTCGCCTGCGATCGCGGGGCCCAGCGCCACCCGTAAATCCTCAAACTGGCTGCCCTGTGAGCGTAGCCGCGCGATCGTCTCCGGCAGAATTTTCAGAGCTGTGCCACGCCAGCCTGCGTGAACTGCCGCCACCTGACCTGTAGCTACATCTGCCACCAGCGCTGGAGTGCAGTCAGCGCTGCACACCCACACTGCTTGATTTGCTTGCTCCGTTACCAAGCCATCGGCTTCGGACAGTTCTTCTGTTAGCAGCTCTGAGGGGCGCAGCACCACCGCCCCGTGGACTTGTTTAATCCGATAGGTTGTAGCGCTGGAGTACAGCACGGGAGTTAGGTCGATCGGTGAGTGTCCCCAAAACTGCTGAGTGAAAAACCCGTGGGGCCACGGCTCCAGCAGACTACAGGTGAGGTAGGGTAGCCCATTCCACGATCGCCAGTTCCAGGTGTGCATGATGAGATAATTTTATTAATAAGTTTATTAAGAAGTGTAACAGTTACGAGTCGCAAAGCAGAAGCTAGAGGTTGTATCTACCGCCAGGTTGTGCCATCCTCGCAGGGTGAAGCCACACTTGAACTCCCATGACCGAACTTGATTCCCCCGAAACACCTGAGTCAATCATTGAGTCGGCTGCCCAAGCTGAACCGGGACTCACCGAAGCACAGTATCGCCAGAAGATGCAGCGCCGAAAGGAAGTGCAGGAGCAGCGCATCGCCGACCGCACGGTGCAAAAGGGTCTGATCGTCGTCAACACGGGTAATGGCAAGGGTAAAACCACGGCGGCACTGGGCATGGTGCTGCGATCGCTAGGACACGGCTACCGGGTAGCGATCGTGCAGTTCATTAAAGGAGCCTGGGAACCAGCTGAGAAAGCAGCCTTCGACCATTGGGGCGAACAGGTGGAGTTTCACGCGATGGGCGAGGGCTTCACCTGGGAAACGCAGGATCGCGATCGAGACATTCAAACGGCACAGAAAGCCTGGGAAAAAGCGCTGGTCTTCATCACTAATCCTGAGTTCAAGCTGGTGCTATTGGATGAAGTGAACATTGCGCTGAAGCTGGGCTACCTGACGATCGAGCAAGTGCTGGCGGGACTAGAGCAAAAGCCGGAAATGACCCATGTGGTGCTGACAGGACGGGGCGCACCCAAGGAATTAGTCGATCGAGCCGACCTCGTGACCGAAATGACTTTAGTAAAGCATCCATTCCGTGAGCAAGGGATCAAAGC
>DATNQR010000703.1:0-3803 GCA_036703905.1 Thermosynechococcaceae cyanobacterium | reverse complement strand
ACAGCCAAGGTTGTAGAGCAAGACTCTGAGGCAGTAGAAAGTTTGTATCCACAACAAAAGCCAAAGATTCGATTGCCAAAAGAAGAAATAATGTTTTATGTCGAGAGCCTCTATAACGAATGGTGATGACGCTCCCAATCTGGTGGAGATTCTTAACCCAAGTCAATGCAAATGACAGTATGCACGGAGTAGATTCGCAAATGATGCATTGCTAATGGTGTACCCGCAAGCTTAATTTCAACACCAGAAGCGGCTAAAGAGCGAGCCTAAAGCGGCTTTAGATGATGTCTCTGTAGAACTGAAGGTTTGGAAAGATATGATTCACTCTCTACATCTGTTTGGACCAATGCTTACTGAGGGACGCGAAGCCATTGCCTTGTCAGGTGCTTTTCTGGCACGTTATCTGGGTTCAAAACAAGCAACCTAATCAAAATTGATGCAGCATCTGAGCAACTAACTTAGTACAGCCTCGCAGAAATAACTAAGCAGTTGAAGCGACCTCTAGCTCACCTTGATGCTTCCACTTAAAAGGTTTAGCCATAGTCTGGTTAAAGTATTCAATAAACGCTAAAATTCGACTTTTCAGTTCCTCGGAGGACTTGAAGCTACTATGCTTAAGTACTTGGAGGCGCTATTAGGTGAGGTGATTGATCCCTAACTGCTCACGTATCGTCACGATTTGGCTCCCATTGTGTAGTCTTGCGTGCCAAGCTGAGAAATGCTCTTATTACTGGAGAGGAATCATGCTGCCGCCAAGTAAGATAAAGTCCAGTTTTAGGTGTCTGCTCTTGTAAGGGTCTGTAAATGACTCCGCTTCTGTGGAAGTTTTGCAAGGAGGCGGGAACGAAAGCGATGCCCAGTCCTGCTGCAACCAAACCGATAATTGTTTGCATCTGAACTGCCTCTTGAGCAACTTTCGGACGAAATCCAGCTTGTTGACACATGTTAATAATCTGCTCGTAAAAGATGGGTCCCATTTTGGCAGGAAATAAGATAAATGATTCGTCTGCCAATGTGGAGAGAGACACTTTAGTTTGGGCAGAGAACGGATGGGTTGCTGGTAACGCCAATACTAATGATTCTTGCAAAATGCATTCCACACTCAAACCTGGCTCGATGATGGCAGAACGAACAATGCCGACATCAACCTGTTTGTCATGCAGGGCTTGGATTTGCTGAGTAGTCGTCAGTTCATGTAGTCGCAGTTCTACAGCAGGAAACTGTGCTCGAAAGGCACTTAAAATATCGGGCAGTACGGTATACGTTGCAGAGCCGACAAAGCCGATCGCCAACCGTCCAACCTCACCCCGCCCTATTCGTTGTGTCGCTTCGATCGCCTGTTCAAGTTGCACTAACACTCCATAGGAGCGCTCTAAAAACACTTTGCCTGCTTCCGTAAGCTGCACGTGTCGCTTCGTTCGTTCAAACAGCTTAACGCCTAGTTCATCTTCCAAATCACGAATCTGCTGACTGAGGGGGGGTTGGGAAATGTGCAACCGCTCCGCTGCTCGACTAAAATGCAACTCCTCAGCCACGGCGATGAAGTAGTGCAAGTGCCGTAATTCCATCACACTTATATGTCTAACCTATTAATCCTAGCCAAATATATATTGGACAGTCAGATGGCTGTCTCCTATCGTCAGAAATATGAGGCGCATCTCATCGTTCTTGTACTGGAGGAAACAAATGAACTCAGACAAAAATTGTGTCGCTCCTAAAGTTTGGTTAATTACAGGATGCTCAACCGGGTTCGGACGTGCCCTGGCAGAAGCGGTATTGAAGCAGGGCGATCGCCTGCTGGCTACTGCTCGTGAACCAGAGCAACTTCGCACTCTGATTGAGCATTATCCAGAGCGCGCGAAGGCTGTACGTCTGGATGTTACGTTATCCCAAGACATACAAGCAGCCGTTGATACCGCGATCGCCACCTTTGGTCGCATTGATGTGCTGGTCAACAATGCTGGCTATGGACTCATTGGAGCACTCGAAGAAGTCAGTGATGCTGATATTCGCCAGCAGTTTGAAACCAACTTCTTTGGGGCACTCCATCTGATCCGAACGGTCTTGCCTTTGATGCGTCAGCAAGGCAGGGGTCACATTGTGAATATGTCATCCACAGCAGGATTAGTGGGGTTTGGCGGCAGCAGCATCTACTGTGGCACTAAATTTGCCCTGGAAGGCACGTCTGAAGCCCTGGCGAAAGAGGTTGAAGCTTTTGGAATTAAAGTCACTTTAATTGAACCTGGGGCATTTCGCACAGACTTCAACGAACGCTCTCTGGCAGCAGCCGAACAATCCATTGCTGCCTATGCTCCAGTAAGCGGGGCTTCATTGCAGTGGTTCAAAGAGATGGATGGTCAGCAACCTGGCAATCCAGCGAAAGCGGCGCAAGCCATCATTCAAGCTGTGGAAAGTCCTCATCCACCGATGCGATTGGTATTAGGCACCGATGCCATGAGCCTGATTCAGGAAAAATTGGAATGGGTCAAAACAGATTTGGATGCTTGGCAACAGGTGACGGTAAGTACGGATTATACAGATAGGAACAGTGAGGTAATCGTTGGGTAGCTAAGCTCCGAGCTAGTCATGAGATGGTGCATATACCCACTAATCGGTTGAAATAATAGTTCGGTGTCTATCGCTGGCGGAACCAGCCAAATATGCCAAGTAGAGGGTTATCCATGATTTACACGAAGACATTTCTGCGTGTTGCTCTAGTCATCGTATTCATTGTTGCCATGAACACCACTATCGGACTCTCACACACCTCCAGCCAAGGTGTCAAAACGACAGCCAGCGTCATCCATCAACTACGCATCTACGAGATCTTCGACAACAATAAAACGGCGTTCCACGAACGGTTCCGCGATCATGCGATGCGTATCATGGCGCGCTACAGCTTCAAGATTGTGGCGACCTGGGAATCGCGGCACGATAAGTGCACAGAGTTGGTCTATCTGCTTGAGTGGCCTGACACGAAAACGATGAAGGAACGGTGGGCGATGTTCATGGCTGATCAAGAGTGGGCGGAGATCAAGAAGGTGACGGCTGAGGCGCATGGCGCATTCGTCGGCGACATTGAGGATCGGACATTAGAGTTGACAGATTACTCGCCGGGCGGACGGCTGGCGAACTAAAATTCAGAATTTAAGTCAGGAGAAAGTTAAGTGATTCGACTCGACGATCATGTAGCTATTATTACTGGAAGCGGGCGAGGTTTGGGGGCAGCCTATGCCCGTCTGCTGGCGGAAAGAGGAGCGCGTGTCGTTGTGCATGACGCAGGCGTTAACAAAGATGGAACCGGATTCGATCCGAACGTGGCGGCTGATGCTGCAAGTAGGATTCGAGAAGCAGGTGGAGTTGCGCTCTCGAACAACGTAATCCTTGATAGTAGAGATAACTGCCAAAGTCTAGTAGAAACTACGCTTTTGAAGTTTGGTCGCCTCGACATCTTGATCCATAATGCCGGATGGGTTGCCTATCAGTCAGTGCAAGAACTAACGCCTGATTTTCTACAGCGTGCCATCAGCATTAATTTAGAGGCACCAACATGGCTGGCTCAAGCTGCCTTTCCGATTATGAAACAGCAAAACTACGGACGGATTGTGCTTACGACTTCGGATAGAGCCATTTATCAGCAATATGCACTCAGTGGTCTCGCTCCTTATGCTATGGGAAAAATGGCACAGATCGGTTTGATGAACGTGCTCGCGGTTGAAGGCAAAGAGCATGGAATTCTCGTTAATGCGATTTCGCCGGTAGCCAAAACGAGGATGTGGAACGTACAAGATGAGCCAGAGGAG
>DATNQR010000702.1:0-5700 GCA_036703905.1 Thermosynechococcaceae cyanobacterium | reverse complement strand
CGTGGACGATCGACACCTCTCAACTCCATAGCAAGGCTGACATAAAATATTGATCGCACTGGTCTATGAGCAGGTTGTAAGATGCGTTAGCCTTGCGTCACGGCTAACGCCGAACACATCCTACAAGCTCTCCCCACTTCTCCATCAAGCGCTGATAGTAGGCTGGTAGACCAGATCTCGCGCCTGCACCATCGTCGCCACCAGCCGATCCATTTCCTCTTTGGTGTGCAGCGCATTCACTGTGATGCGGATGCGCGGCTTAGCAATGAACCAGATAGGCGATACCCAGATGCCAAAATCCATCAGTTGGCGGGCATAGACTTTGGGGTTGAGTTCCGGCGGCAAAATTACTGGAACCACGTTGGTTTCGCCGATCGTCAGAAAATCGTTGACCTCCAATCGGGAGCGCAGGTAGCGAGTGTTATCCTGCAAGCGCTTGACGCGCTCGGGTTCGTTCTTGACAATGCGAATGCTTTCCAGAGCGGCGGCCGTCGTGGGCGGCGGTAGAGAGATTGTTCCGATCGAGGTGGGGGAGACGTTCAGCAAGGGCTTTAGTTCAGCCACATGGGTACTGATGGCGGCTCCAGCAGAGGCCGCAAACTTAGAAAAGGTGGTCATGATCAACGGATTGATGCCGCGATCGATCACCTGCTGGGGCAGAAGTCCGAAGTGTTCGTAAATACCCCGTCCGGTTGCGCCGATCGCGCCGCTGGCATGGGCTTCATCCATCACCAGCACACTGTCTTCATATTTGCTGAGAATGTCGATCATGTCGGGCAGAGGAGCCAGATCGCCATCCATCGAGAACACAGCATCAGAAACCACCAGAATGCGATCGCCGCTGCGGGCGTAGCGCTGTAGCTTCCGCGCTAGATCATCCATATCGCAGTGGCGGTAGGCCCGCACTCGCACTGGAGGACTGTGACCAAACATTTTTCCAGAGCGTGTCCCAGCGTTCGCGATGGCAGTGACAATGCAGCCGTGGTTGAGTACATCCGTCAGGATCAGAGTTTCACGGGTGTTCTGGAAGCCCGGAACTGGAATTGCCAGATGGCAAAAAGCATCCATTAATGCCTGCATGGCCATCCACGCATTCAGAAATAGCTGGGTGTGGGGCAAATGCTTAAAGCTAGAAATTTCATCTTCTAGCTGGCGGTGTAGGTCAATCCGACCACTGAGAACCGAGGTTGAACTATTGGAAGTTCCGTATTGCAGGATGGAATCGATCGCCGCCTGCTTAACAGACTCTTCCTGAGTCAGCCCCAACACGTCATTGGTGCAGAAGGTCAAAACGACTCGACGTTTGCCCGTTTCCACCTCTTCAATCTCGACAATGTTGTCCTGCTTCTTATGGCAGATGTACTCGTTCGGGTCGAGTCCACTCTCATACCAGCGCTGGACATACTCCTTGATAACTTGCACAGTAAACTCCTCTCACCTTTTTCTAGATAGCCAAGTCGCCTCTGGTCAACAGTATATTTTCCTAGCGGGTTAATTGCTATCCAGACGGACAGAATCTCGACTGAACTTGTGCCGGGCGAGGCGCGATCGTGGAGTCAATCAGTCGGCAGATCCTAAAGTTATTCATTCGGCTTAATTCCTGCCTTGAGGCTGCGGGGTCGCCTCTGCAAAAGAGACGGGACTGGCTTTGGTTTTGTGCCCGTTGTCTTCACCCGACACGAACTGTTCATACTGCCGGACAATTAAGCGCTGTACTGCAATGATGGCAGGATTGATTTCAACGTAGCGCCGCCTGGGATCAGCCAGGTAGTTACGCTGCTCACTCTCAATCATTTCAATGTCCTGCCGCAGAAACCGCATAAAAAGAAGTTCTCGAATTAGAGGACTCAAGGCCGTTTTGATTGGCTCCAAGATCCACTTAGGCAACCGCAGTTTGACGAAGAAAATCGCAAACGATCGACTTTCCTTCGGCCCCACGGGTAGCCGCATCAGATAAATAGATGACACGCCATCCAGAGAACTGAAGTAGTGCGGGTATCGGTAGTTTACCGTGATGGTTCTCGTGGTGACATCACCCGATTCGCTCAGCCCCAGAAATTTGCTCAACACACCCTTATAGGACACACGGTATTGAGCCGAGACAGAGTTCTCAGAATCTTGCAGCTTTATCAACACGGGATCAAACCAGCCCTGCAAGTTCTGGTGCAAATATCCATGAAACACATCGATCGTGTTTTCGTTACAGATCGAGAAGTGGGCATCGAAGTGAGCTTCGATCGGCACTGCCAACCACTCAGAACTGTCGTACTCTGGCATATCCGGCGGCTGTCGCTCCTGAGCCAAGGCCGGATCGCCTGGGAACAACCAGATCAAGCCATATTTCTCCTGAACTGGGTAGGAACGAGCCTGGGCGCAGGGGAGTTTTTGTTGTTCTGGCAGGTAGGGAATGCGAACACACGCGCCCGTGCCATCAAACTCCCAGCCGTGGTAGCCGCAGGCCAGGCGATCGCCCACTACGTTCCCGGTGTGCAGATCCACACCCTTGTGGGGACAGACATTCTCCAGGGCGTGAAGCTCTCCCTGAGCATCACGGTAGACAGCGATCGCCTGGTTCCAAACCTGTACCCGCATCACTCGCTCGGTCTTAAGTTGGGTTGCCCAGCCGACAGCGTACCAATAGTCGGGGTTAATGCCAACTTCCCGCACTCCCACCCGCACTGTCTGACTTTCTAGAGTCGTGATTAATTCCATAAGATCTGAAGTCTCGATCTCCAACCCGCAAACGCATAGACCGCAAACACTTAAGCCCTGCCGAACTTGGAGTGCATCATAGCACTTCTGTAGTAGCAGGCGGGGTAAGGTAGCGGATTCTGCCGGCGATCGCTGGCAGAATCCGTCCGATCGAGTTCGGTTCTTCTCACTCCCGTTACTTCGATCGGTTGCTAACATAAGTTCATACAAATTGCGGATAGATGGAGTTACAAGCGTGAACAACCCATCCAATCGATTGCCAGAAGCTCTTGGTGGCGGTACTGAGAACAACCAACTCTGGAGCTATGTGCAGTCTCTCAGTCCAGAAACGATCGCTCAACTGTCCAGACCTGCTTCCCCGGAGGTGTTTCAGGTAGTGGAGCGCAACATTGTTGGCCTGCTAGGGGCGCTCTCCTCTGAACACTTTGATGTCACTGTGACAACGAGTCGGGAAGATTTGGGTCGGCTGCTGGCTTCCGCAATGATGAGTGGCTACTTCATTCGCAGCGCCGAGCAGCGCATGACCTTTGAGAAATCTTTGACCTTTGCGGATGCTGATTCTCCTGAATAGCACAGACTAACCTTAGGTCGGGCGGTGACAAATTGGTGAGAATGACAAATTGGTGAGAAATTAGAGCAGTGAGCAAATTAGAGCGGTAGGCAAGTGGCGCAGCGATCGCATTTTTCAAACTCGGTGAGTCTTTCTGACTCGCCGAGTTTTGATTTGCTTAATTTTGCTGTAGAGGCGCGGCGATCGCTGCTGGACTGGTACGCCCAAGCTGGACGAGATCTGCCCTGGCGACACAGTCGAGATCCCTACGCTATCTGGGTCTCAGAAATCATGCTGCAACAGACCCAGGTGAAAACAGTGATGCCCTACTTCCAACGCTGGCTAATGCAGTTTCCCACAGTGGCAGCGCTGGCGGCGGCTGATTTGCAGCAAGTCCTCAAGGTGTGGCAAGGGCTGGGCTACTACGCTCGTGCCCGCAATCTGCATCGGGCAGCTCAGACGATCGTCACGTACCACAACGGGCAATTTCCCACCGATCTGAAGACCACGATCGCCCTGCCTGGCATTGGTCGCACCACTGCCGGAGGAATTCTGAGCGCTGCCTTTGATCAGCCCGTGGCGATTCTAGATGGCAATGTGAAGCGGGTGCTGGCGCGGGTGCTGGCGCTGCGAGTTGCACCTGCGCGGGCGATCGTTCATCTGTGGCAGGTGTCTGAAGCGCTGCTCGATCGCGATCGACCCCGCGACTTCAACCAAGCGTTGATGGATCTAGGGGCAACGGTTTGCACACCTCGCCAGCCCGCCTGTCCCGTTTGCCCCTGGAAGGGTCACTGTCAGGCGTACAATTCAGGCATGACCTCGGAGTTGCCTGTGACTGAACCTCGTTCCCCCATTCCCCGCAAGCTAATCGGCGTTGCGGTCATTTGCAATCAGCAGGAACAAATTTTGATCGATCGTCGTCGCCCGGAAGGTTTGCTGGGCGGTTTGTGGGAGTTTCCTGGCGGCAAAGTGGAACCTGGAGAAACGATTCCAGAGTGCATCCAGCGCGAGATTCAAGAGGAGTTGGGCATCACGATCGAAGTAGGTGAACATTTGATCACCGTTGACCATACCTACACGCATTTCCGCGTTCAGCTAGAAGTTCATCTCTGCCGCTACCTGTCTGGCGAACCCCAGCCGATCGAGTGCGATGAGGTGCGCTGGGTAACGCTGGCAGAAATTGATCAATATCCCTTCCCCGCCGCCAATGTCCAGATTATCGCAGCGCTGAGGGCAGACAGTTAGTTCCAACGCTAAGCTTGCTGCACTAATCTCTCCAGCCTTTTCTTCAGCACCACTAAGGTAATGTCGTCGTAGACAATATGAGTTCCAATGTGCGATCGCACATCCTCAATTACGGCACGGCGAATGTCGCTGGCGGAACCGGATCGGTGCTGGCCGATGACCTTGATCAGACGATCGAGTCCGTATAGCTGGCGATGGACATTCTCGGCTTCTGTAATGCCATCGGTATAGAGAACTACGGCATCGCCGGGATGAAGGGCAATTTGAGTTTGGGCCACGAAGGCATCAATGTTGTCGATCATGCCGATCGGAAAGCCGAGGTCGATTGTGTCAATGCGTTCAACTGTGCCGTTCGATCGCACCATCAAAACTTCTTCGTGCTGCCCAGTGATTTGAATTTGACCGTCTGCATAGTCCAGCAAGGTCAGCGACAGGTTTTTTCCGGGACTCATGCGCTGGGCATTCTGATAAATCGCTTCGTTCAAGGACTGGAGAAACTTGACCGGGCTTTGGCGGTCAGCGGCCACCAGCGCCCGGACTGCGGTTTGAGCCATGATCATCATCACGCCGCTTTCTAAGCCGTGTCCCGTCACATCGCCAATGCCGATCGTGACGTGTCCATTTTGCTGAATCACATCGTAGTAATCTCCACCTACTTCGGCCGCAGGTTCCATGAACCCGGCAATATCCAGATCGGGAATTTGCGCCAGTTCTGCTGCTTTGGGCAGGATCATCTGTTGCAGTTGCCGCGCCACATTGAGTTCTGCGCTCATGCGGAGGTTGTCTTCCTGGAGGCGATCGTTGAGCAGCTTGATTTCCTGATTTGCCTCCTTCAGTTCCGTTGTTCGCGCCTCTACGCGGATCTCCAGTTCTGCGTTGGCCGCCTCTAGCGCCTTGAATGACTGCCGTAGCTGCTGGGCCATCTGGTTGAACGATCGGGCTAGGATGCCAATCTCGCCAACGCTGCGCTCCTCGACGGGGTGATCCAAATTTCCTGCCGCAATTTCCTGGCTGGCTTCGCTAAGCCTGAGAATTGGTTGGCTGATGCGACGGGCAGTGAGGATGCCAACGACTGTTGCGATCGCGAGCGCCAGCAAACACAGCAGCACCGTGTTTCGTAGATTGGTGTTGATCTGCTCCATGAATTCTGCTTCAGGAACCACCACAACCACCAGCCAATCCAGTCCCAACTT
>DATNQR010000701.1:0-2544 GCA_036703905.1 Thermosynechococcaceae cyanobacterium | reverse complement strand
TTGACCGATGCGATTGCGAAGTTTCTCGATGCTAACTATCAGGGCGGTGTTGAGTGGGTTAAACCCGTTTGCCATGGGCCGAATCCGCTCATGAACAATCAGGAAACCTGGGTCTATCAAGCTGAGTTTGGTGGCGGCGGTGCACCCCTGGATATTGCTGTGATTGAGGGAGCAAACAGTCGTCAAATCTCTGTTCAAGATAGCCGAGAGTCTGGTAGTGATGCTAATGGTTGGACAGAATGGAAACCCCTTGACTAGGCTTGAGCGTTTTGAGTTGAGATCAAAGTACAGGGGGCGTTGCCCCTCCCTTTTCAAGTGCTATGCCCTCAAATTCGCGCCTCATCTTTTTCTCAGTTCAAAAATCGGCGTTGCTGAATCTAGCTTAGGACTTACGCAGCGCAGCAAAGCGGGGAACTAATCGCTAGAGTCAGGGTATGAACGAAGCAGTCACTCGGCTGGACTACTGCCAATATCTGCTGGTCAGCCAGATTGTGCAGTGTTTCCGGGTTGTGGTGACGACACACCGCACGGACTTCGTTGTCACCAACGATCTGGCGCAAAGTTCCACCCAAGCCACACAGCAGGCGTGTGGCTTCTGTTGAAAGATTGAGCAACTGCATCGGGGAAGTAAACAGGTCACGGGGTTAGAGGCGTGTCAGTGCTGCAAAGCACGGATTCAGCGCAACCACATTGGCTGTGCCTTTCTAGTTTGGGTGCGGCTCAATGCTTTGGCAGAACAAGCGGGGCAGACTCTCTATCAACTCAAGCACGGTTTGCTCGATGATTACCTCTGTCAGCAACGCAAGTGTCCATCACTCAAAATGACTCTTGCGTAAGTCCTATCAATGAATCATGAATTAAGTAATTCAGTAACTACGTAATTACGTGACTAAGTGATTACGTGACTCAGTAATTGTGTGCTTTCATCCACTCCTCGATCGCGTCTCTCAAAACTTCATTCATCGAACGTTCCTCTTCAAAAGCAGCCCGCTTCAACCGCTTGTACTGCGGCGTATCCATGTCGAAGCTGACGCGGTGTGGATACTTTCCCTTCTCACTCTCTACAGCTTCAGGCGGTATTGGTGGCGGCGGTGCTGCTGTCTCTGGGTCAATTCCTCCACTGCTCACCCAGGCATCAGCAGCCGGTGGTGGCGTGGCGGGTTTGCTGGCAATCTTCGGGCGCTTTACCATTTCTTCAACCCCAATAGCTTCAAAACTTCCTTACTCAAAGCCTGCACTTCCTTAGCCGCCAGTCCCGTTGGTGCGGTTTCCAGGACTGAGTAACCCGCGCTGCTCTCCGCAAAAGCTACCCGTTGCCCGATCGCAGTCTTTAGCACTGGCAGATTGTAGCTGCTCAGA
The DNA here is from genome assembly GCA_036703905.1 of Thermosynechococcaceae cyanobacterium. Taxonomy (GTDB): domain Bacteria; phylum Cyanobacteriota; class Cyanobacteriia; order Leptolyngbyales; family Leptolyngbyaceae; genus DATNQR01. The sequence goes on along the minus strand of DATNQR010000701.1, from coordinate 1,185 downwards.
GCATCGGCGATCTCCCGCCCGATCGCGCTGTTGCCCACCTTCCGGTTAATCAGGAAGGCTGCTTTGATTTCGGGCTTGAATTGCAGCGCTTCCTGAACCAGTCCCACCGTTTCGGCCGCGGCCCAAACATCGTAGCTGCTGGGCTGCACTGGGATGAGTACTAGGTCGGCCGCCAGGACTGCCGATCGTGCCAGAGCTGAAACACGCGGAGGGGAATCAATTACGCAATGGTCATAGTCCTTCATGGCTTCGGGCAAGTCCCGGTGAAGGGTGTTGCGGGCCATGCCTACAACAGGAAACGGCGGGCTATCCTCTCTGGCTGCTGCCCAATTCCCGGCGCTGGATTGAGGATCGGCATCTACCAGCAGAACGCGCTTCTGGGCCAGCGCGATCGCATGTGCAAGGTGAACGGCGATCGTCGTTTTCCCCGCCCCTCCCTTCTGGTTTGCGAGGGTTAAGATCATCAGTAGTTACGTGCTTCAGTATTTGAGAATCCTACCCTGTCCTATGAGGCGAGGTAGGATTTTTCTCTTTCAGTGTGTACTGATTCACGTAACCAAGTAACCAAGTAGCCAAGTAGCCAAGTAACTAATCGGCTAAGTCAGCAGCAGTGCCAGCTTCCTGACCTTCTCCTCTAGGGCGTCTAGGCGCGATCGCACGGTGGGAGCTTTGGAGCGCTTTAGGTAGAGGGCGATCGCCTCGCCATTCTCCCCATGACCGGGCTTGCTCAGAAAACTCTATACCCCTTGACACTATCCTGAAAAATCAGAACATTAGAGGGTTTGACTGTGAAGGGTTAGGAGGAAAAGGTTTTGGAAAGCAACCTGTCGATCGCGCTTCAGAAGATTTTGGTCGATCGCAACAGCACCGTCTACGCCGCCGCTCAGGTGATCGCAGCCCAAAGGGGTGAGGGGTTCAGAACTGTAAACGATCGCCTCTCTCGCTGGCTCAAGGAACCGCCCAAGACTTGGGAGGATGTCACCGCAACTCTGGAGGCGTTGGGGTACAAAGTGACGATCGTGCCTAAAGACAATTAAGACTCTGGTGACTCAACTGGCACAATTGCTCCTCAAATTCTAGCCGCCAGAATCGCTTCTCAGTCCACCACTAGTCCAGCATCTTGAAGCAGTCCAGGCGTGAACCGCCGAACTACTGCTACAAATAAGTTCTAAGTTGCTGTTGATC
>DATNQR010000700.1:0-8975 GCA_036703905.1 Thermosynechococcaceae cyanobacterium | reverse complement strand
GGCGATAGACGCTGCGGTTGAAAGCGGAGACGGGAGAGGTGGGGCGGATAGCCGGATCAAGAGTAGGACGACTAGCCAGTTGCATTGGCAATTTGCATTAAGCAAGGGGATGTCGAGCCAGAGGCAACCGACTAACACCCTTTTCCAATGTTGTCCTGAAGGTCAGGAAGGAATCACTCAGGGAATCACTTGCTTAAACTTCGATCGCTACTCATTCCACGGGTCTTGAGCCAGAGCCGAGGGAGGGGAGGGTTGCGGAGAGGTACTAGCTCGGTTAGGAAACATCCGCCCTAACATTTGGTTCACATAAACCTGACCGCACACATTAACAGGGCTGGGAGGATTTACAGAAGCGATGGGAGCGCTCAATGGCGCGATCGGCTTCTCCAAGAGCAACGCTGCTGTATCGGTGGGTTGCAGTTCCGGCTCCCGTGCTTCTCCAGGGGGGCTGTTGTCTCCCACCAGCGATCCTGGGGGTACAACCTGATCTCGATCGATCACGCTATTCAAAATTGTTGTTGCAGAGCCGATGCAGGCATTAGCACCGATCGTTACCTGACCGATCAGCAGCACCTCAGCCCCAATGTTTGCTCCTTCACTGATTTCAACAGTGCCACGACGAGCGTGTAGAATCGAGCCGATTCCAATACAGGCCCCAGCTCGAATCACAATACAGCCATCGGGATCAGCTTGCAGCAGAACTCCCGGCGCGATCGCCGCCCCTGCCTCAATCGTCACATCTCCACTGGCATAGTAATGGGCGGTGCTAATCGATCGCAGTTGCAGGGTCGGCAAAGACATGGAAGTTCCTGGGGAAGTTGTGAGGGATGAATCTTGAGTTTTGGGAGGACTTCTAGCCCTTCAAAACTCAAAACTCAAAGCCTACTTCTTGCTGGGTTTCTGGATAATCGTCTCCACCACGCGGCGTTTCGCCTTTGGATCAATGCCGATCAGCCGCACGTATTCGCTGGGGTGTTCCCGCAGGAAAGATTGCAGCGCCGAGACAATATCCAACTCGCGATTGGACTGGAACGGCGCACCGCTCGTCCAGGAGCTGGTTCTGAACCGCCGCTCATCCGCAAACTCTACTCCCACTCGGTAGCTCTGCGCCAGCAACTGCCGCACCTGAGTCGTCAGCTCTGAACTGCCATGGCCATTGCTACTGGCAGCATAACCACTGGTGCTGGCGTAGCTGGTGGGGGCCGGCGCTCTGGATGCAGAAGCTTTGACCTGACCACTAGAATGCCCAGACGCTTGCCCCCCACCAGAACTGCCGGGGCGATGGACAATGACTTCGGCCACGCGGCGCTTGGCTTTGGGATCAATTCCCACTAGGCGAACATAGTGCTTGGGATGCTCGGCTACAAAAGCTTCGATCGTGGCGATCGCGTCTCCCTCCCGTCGGGCTTGAATCGGCGCTGCGCTAGTCCAGGAACTCGTCCTGAAGCGTCGCTCATCCGCGTGCTCCAGGCCAATTTGGAAACCCTGAGCCAGCAACTGCCCGACCTGCTGCCCTACATCAGAACCTACACCAGAGTTAGAACTAGGAGCTGGAGCGGAGAAAGTATTGGAATGGGAGGAGCGATCGCCTCCAGACTGCTGCGCCTGCTTGCCATTAGGACGCTGGATAATCATCTCTGCCAGTCGCCGTTTGGCTCTGGTATCGATGCCGATCAAGCGGACGTATTCACCAGCGTGTTCAGCAATGCAAGCTTCTAAACCCGCCAATACATCCGATTCCCGCGTGGACTGAATAGGCGAACAGCTTGTCCAGGAACTGGTTTGGAAGCGACGCTGATCCGCGTGTTCCATCCCAATCTTTGCGCCCTGGGCCAGCAAGCTCCGCACCTGAGCCACCACATCAGAACTCAGCCTGCCCTGCCCTCCACTGCTGGCAGCCGGACGGTAAGCAGACTGGGACGAGTAGCTAGTCTGGGATGAATGGCTAGACTGAGACGAGGTGTAACTGGAAGCATTGTTTTGGGATGCTTTATCACCTGGACGCTGGATAATCGACTCCAGCACCCGCCGTTTGGCTTTGGGATCAATGCCGACCAAACGGACATATTCGCCCGCGTGTTCCGCTAAACAGGCATTGAGTTGCGAGATCACCTCTGATTCGCGGGTGGACTGGATCGTCGCACAGCTTGTCCAAGAGCTTATCCGAAAGCGACGACTATCGGCGTGCTCGGTTCCAACTCGGTATCCCTGGGCAAGCAGTTGCCGCACCTGGTTAACTACATCTGTATTCACACTTCCTCCGTGAGTGGCATGGCTATGGTTCTGTGTTTCGCTGGGCTGGCCTGGCTCACCCTGGAGGGGTGCAGTATAGGCAGCGTCTGCTTGAGTACTCGATCGCAGGACTTGATTGATCCCGACACGATTCATTCCAGAAACCTGGGTGGCAAAGCGAATCTGGGCTTCCTGCACGTTTGGCAGCTTGTCTGCCTGGGCCTGAGTGGTAATCACTGCACCCGACGGCACGTATTTTCCCGGTGGAACCTCTACATCCTGAATTAGGGTGTGCATCATCACAATGCACCCATCTCCAATGCGGGCGTTGAACACGGTCGATCGAAACCCGATGAAGCAATTGTCTCCCACATAGGCGGGCCCGTGAATCAGCGCCATGTGGGTGAGGCAGGTGTTTTCCCCAATCCAGACAGAATAAGGGGCTGCGTCGTTACCCAAAACGCGACCTTGCTCCAAACCCTGGATCACTACGCCATTCTGAACACGGGTGCGATCGCCAATGTGAAAAGGAGAACCCTGATCGGCGCGGATAGAAGTCCCCGGCGCGATCGTCACATTGGAGCCGATGCGAACGTCCCCAATTAGGTTCGAGAACGCGTGGATCGAAGCGCTTTGGTGGATTTTGGGTTCTACCAGGGTCTTGGTTTCCCCTGAAGACTTAGGTTCTGCCAGGGACGATCGCACCGGAGGGGGAGCCGTAGGAGTACGGACTGCCATAAGAAATTCTCCAAACAGGAAAGCCGCAGCGAGGCTAGGAAAAGTGGGAAGCGGCAAGGGACAGTACACCAACCGCTCCGTCAGCCGATCAGAAGTTTGAGCTATTTAATACTGATCTCTCTTACTGTAAAGCAGACCATTATCCAGACTTACCGTATCAATAATGGCGATCACCGCCGCGTCCACAGGCCGCTGTTCACTGCCTGGAACCTGACGAGCCGCACTGCCCAAGCTGACTAAAACCCATTCATCTAGTCCTGCACCAACACTATCAGCAGCCACCTCATACTTAGGAAGTGGCTGCCCTTCATCATCAATCAGTTGCAACACCAGAAACTTGGTCCCTCTGAGGCTGGATTCCTTCTGGGTACTGGTGACGGTGCCACGGACTCTAGCGATCTGCATCAGATACTACTAGGGGCGATTGAGGGGACGGATGCCGCTCACACTTTCACGGAAAGGCTCGACTGCTTCGGTGTAGCGAATCGGCAGTACGTACTCCAGGTTTTCGTGGGGGCGGGCAATGATGTGGGTCGAGAGAACCTGTCCACCGTTGACGCGCTTAATGTTCTCAATGCCAGCCGCGACTGAAGCTTGCACTTCAGACACATCACCGCGCACGATTACCGTTACGCGACCACTGCCAATCTTCTCGTAGCCCACCAGAGTAACGCGGGCGGCTTTCACCATTGCGTCTGCTGCTTCCACCACCGCGGGGAAACCCAGCGTTTCAACCATTCCAACTGCAATTGCCATCGTACCAATCTCCCTTCCGTTAAAAATCTTGTCCAGCTGAATCAAACCAACTCTGCTGAGTTGCTACCTCAACCCCGGAACTGCTCGACCGCTTCGGTGTAGCGAATTGGAAGAACGTATTCCAGGTTCTCGTGGGGACGGGCAATGATGTGGGTCGAGAGAACTTCTCCCCCGTTCACCCGCTTAATGTTCTCAACTCCAGCCGCGACTGAAGCTTGTACTTCAGACACATCGCCGCGCACGATTACCGTTACACGACCGCTCCCAATTTTCTCATAGCCCACTAGAGTTACACGGGCCGCTTTCACCATTGCATCTGCCGCTTCGACGACTGCTGGGAAGCCTTTCGTTTCAATCATTCCGACCGCAATGGGCATTTACTGCTCTCCATGATAAGCAAAACTGATTAATTGGATAAGGAATGAAATTTCGGACGAGCGCGCCATGATTTCCAGCCTTATCAAGGTTTTCACCCCTACCTATTTAAGAATAGGGGGGTCGAGGACACTTGACAATATAAAACCTGATGATTGTTTCAAATTTGAGTCATCAAAAAAGTTTATTCCTGAAGGTTGGCGTGAATTGCTGAGGCACTGCTCCCGCCTAGAGAAAGGCTCCGAGCCAAGCCGTTGTAAAGATTTTGCAAATATTAGGGGCTGAAAGCGATGGAGGGCAACTCTCACAAGGGATTAAGTTGATCGACTTCCGAAACACAATAGCTCTAGCAAGAGAGTTTTTCAGCCTGCGCTAAAGCAGTTAGCTTTCAGAGAATGGCGGATTTAAGCAGCAAGAATCATTAAGTTTCTATAAGTTAAGTTTATGCAGGAATAGGACTTAGCCGTGATTGTTTTTCAGCCTGAAAAGTCCTATCGTTAAGGACTGAGGTACAGAGTCAGAAGAAGAATTTTTAAGATTTATGACTGAAATTTGAGAAATAGCCTGCCTCTAGATTGCTAGTGGGCTGTTTCGAAAATTTTTGCTAGATAACCTGCCAAGAGTTTAAGAGCATCCCAAATGTCCCAGTTCCTCTTTGATACCAGTTGGCTCATTCCGTGCTACTGCTTAGCGGGCGCAGTGCTGACTTTGCCGTGGTCTACGGGTTTGGTGCGGCGTACTGGCCCCCGACCAGCAGCTTACTTCAATCTGCTGATGACGATCGTGGCGTTTCTGCATGGCGCGATCGTCCTGCGATCAGTCCTAGCTCAAGGGTCGCAGGAGATTCTGATTCACTGGTTTAAAGCGGCGGATCTTGATCTGTCTCTCTCCCTTAACATTTCCATAGTCAGTACGGGGGCAATGGAGCTAGTGACAGGGTTGAGTCTACTGGCTCAATTTTTTGCTCTGGGTTATCTAGAGAGGGACTGGGGTTTAGCACGGTTTTTTGGACTGATGGGTTTCTTTGAAGCTGCGATGAGCGGTTTGGCTTTGAGTGACTCTCTGTTTCTTACTTACGCCCTTTTGGAGATGTTGACCCTCTCAACTTACCTACTGGTGGGGTTCTGGTATGCCCAGCCCCTAGTTGTGACAGCAGCCCGGGACGCATTTCTGACAAAGCGGGTGGGAGATGTGCTGCTACTCATGGGAGTAGTGGCTCTAGCGACGATGGCAGGTAGCCTCAATTTCCCCGATCTGTACGAGTGGACAGAGACCGCTACTCTGTCACCCACGGTCTCAACGCTGCTGGGACTGAGTTTAATTGCGGGACCGATCGGCAAGTGCGCTCAGTTTCCTCTGCACCTGTGGCTGGATGAGGCAATGGAAGGGCCCAGTCCGGCTTCAATTCTGCGAAACTCTGTCGTGGTTTCCTGCGGGGCCTATGTGCTGATTAAGCTGCAACCTATTTTAATCCTGTCACCCGTTGCTTCCTCTACGCTGGTAGTGCTGGGAACGATGACAGCCGTAGGTGCTTCTCTAGTGGCTTTGGCCCAGATCGACCTTAAACGCGCTCTGTCCCACTCCACCAGTGCTTACCTGGGGTTGGTGTTTATTGCGGTGGGCATGCAGTGGACAGGGTTTGCGCTGATGGTGTTGTTCACCCACGCGATCGCCAAGGCCCTGCTGTTCATGAGCGTAGGTGCGATCATCTCTACTACTATTACCCAAGACGTTACTGAGATGGGCGGATTGTGGTCACGGATGCCGGCCACGACATCCGCTTTTGGAGTCGGTGCTGCGGGACTGGTGGGTTTGCTGCCTCTGGGAAGTTTCTGGGCCTTTCGTGAAGGCGTGAGTACTTTCCTGTACGACCAGCCGTTTCTGGTGGTGGTGCTGCTGGTGGTGAACGGGCTAACGGCTTTGAATCTGACCCGCGTGTTTCGGCTGGTGTTTCTGGGCAACCCTCAGCCCAAGACCCGCCGTGCTCCAGAAGTACCCTGGACTATGGCGGTGCCTCTAGTGTCCTTAACCATCGTCACGCTGCTGGTTCCTGTGTTGTTGCAGTATTTGTCCGTGTTGCCAACCTGGGGCTATCTCAATTCAACGGCGATCGCGCTGGTGCTGCTGTCGGGTGGGCTGGGTTGCGGCATAGGAGCCGTTATTCCTCTGAATCGAACCTTGGCTCGATCGATTCAGAAGCCCGTTAAGTTCATTCAAGACTTGTTATCCTACGATTTCTACGTGGATCGACTTTACGACATCACGGTGGTGTGGCTGGTAAGTCGGGTTTCTCGCCTGAATGCCTGGTTCGATCGCTACGTGCTAGATAACTTTGTAAACTTCGTGGGGATTGCGTCAATCTTTAGCGGCGAAAGTCTGAAGTACAGCGTTTCTGGTCAGTCCCAGTTTTATCTACTGACCATCCTGGTGGGAGTCAGTGTAATTGGAGCGCTGCTGACTGTACTGGTCTGGTAATTAGCTGTCCTCACTCCTAACTTTTCGTTCTTGTTTCTTTGTCTTTGCCTTCAATCCCTACGCGATTTCGATTTCTATGCTCAGTGTTCTGCTCATAATTCCCCTGGTGGGAGCGCTGCTAATCGGTCTTCTGCCGGAAGCGATCGCAGGTAAATTCTCCCGTTGGATTGCCCTAATCACTACAGCGATCGCCTTTGGTTGGTCGGTTTTTCTGGGAACCCAGTTTGATCCGACTCTGGCCGACTTGCAGTTTCAGGTGGATTGGCCTTGGGTAGAAACTATAGGCTTGACTTTCCGACTGGGTCTGGATGGACTGTCTCTGCCTTTGCTGGTGTTGAACGGCTTACTGACCTGGATTGCTCTGTACAGCACCGATCGGACAATTCAGCGCCCCCGGTTGTACTACATCCTGATTCTGTTGCTGAATCTAGGGGTTGTGGGTGCTTTTCTAGCTCATAATCTTTTGCTATTTTTCCTGTTCTACGAGCTAGAACTCGTTCCTCTATATTTTTTGATTGCGATCTGGGGTGGGGTGCGCCGAGGCTACGCTGCCACCAAGTTTCTGATTTACACCGCAATTTCTGGTGCGCTGATTCTCGTTGCCTTCCTGGGGCTGACCTGGCTGAGTGGAGCAATGAACTTTGAGTACGATGTCACCTGCGCGGCTAAATTACCCCTGCTGACCCAGCTAATTCTGTTGGGAGCGGTTCTAGTGGGCTTCGGCATAAAAATTCCTCTGGTTCCGTTTCACACCTGGCTACCAGATGCCCATGTGGAAGCCTCTACTCCCGTTTCGGTACTGCTGGCAGGTGTGTTGCTGAAGCTGGGAACCTACGGCATGCTGCGATTTGGGCTGCAACTGTTTCCGCAGGCGTGGGCGGTGGTGGCTCCTTGGTTGGCCTGGTGGGCCGTAGTCAGTGTTCTGTACGGAGCCTTCATGGCGATCGCCCAGACGGACATGAAAAAGATGGTGGCCTACAGCTCGATCGGACACATGGGCTACATTCTTCTAGCCAGCGCTGCGGCTACACCCCTCAGCATTTTGGCTACCGTATTTCAGATGGTTAGCCACGGCTTGATTTCCGGGCTGCTGTTTTTGCTGGTGGGGGTGGTGTATCAAAAAACCGGAACGCGAGATATCAACACGCTGCGCGGCTTACTCAATCCTGAACGGGGTCTGCCTTTGATTGGGAGCTTGATGGTGCTGGGAGTGATGGCGAGTGCGGGCATTCCAGGCATGATGGGCTTCATCTCCGAGTTCATTGTGTTCCGGGGCAGTTTCGTGGCGTTCCCAGTTCAAACGCTGCTTTGCATGGCAGGAACAGGCCTAACGGCGGTGTACTTTCTCCTCTTGGTAAACCGTACCTTCTTCGGTCGCTTGCCGGTTCAGTTCTCCAACCTGCCTAAAGTGGAGTGGTCAGAACGCTTCCCCAGCATGATCCTGGCAGGGTTGATTATCCTGCTGGGGTTGCAGCCGAATTGGTTAGTGCGCTGGACGGAAACTACTACTACAGCCATGCTAACCACCGAGTCTACGATCGCCACAACTCCCTTACCTGCTCCCCCAACCATTCCTGAAACCCTCTAGAGCTTTGAACCTTAAGGACACGCAGTATGGTCAGCACCAGTTACAGAACTAGTTCCAATCACCCCCTCGGAGATCTAATCGATCGTCTGGAATCTGGCGGCGCACTTTTACCCGATTCACCAGAAAACGTGATGGAAGTGGTGGGCATCCTCAAAAGCTATGGCGTAGTGTTGGATGCCTATTGGCGCAACTTGATCTACATCTCAGAGGATCAGTTTCTAGTACTGTTTCCCTTTTTCAAGTACTTCAATGGCGAAGTTACGCTTCGCAAACTGCTAAAGCACTGGTGGCATGATCGAATTAACTACGAGTTTTCTGAGTACTGTATGAAGGCCATGCTTTGGCACGGAGCCGCCAAACTGGATGCCTACCTGGATTCCCCAGAGTTTGTCGATCGGGTTCGCACAGTGGCCCAAGCTAAGCTGGAGGGCAACTTGTTCATGCAGGGCGTGTCAAAGGCATTTCCTGACTTTTTGCTGGAGCAAGTCCGCCAACTGGTCTATTACAGCGCTTTGGGCCAGTTCTGGCGGGTGATGAGTCCCATGTTTCTTACCCTTTCGGATCGCTACGATCGAGGTGAGATCACTACGATCGCTGATGTTGTCGATCATGTTCTCAAGGGTCTGGTGGAAGCGGCAGACAAACCCATGATTTATGCAGTTAACGTGGGCGGTCGTAGCTATGAGCTTGTGCCTGAATCTGCTGGAATAAAGTTCCTAATGGATTTAGCTGTGCCTTACGTGGAGACAGTTTTCTTTCGATCGTTTCCCTTTATGGGCACTGTCTCTTATAACGCTCAGCTCCAACAAGT
>DATNQR010000699.1:0-3566 GCA_036703905.1 Thermosynechococcaceae cyanobacterium | reverse complement strand
CGGGCTGGGTTGAAGTTTGGCTAGGCCTATTAGTAGAACTGGTGGTGGCTGGCGTACCGCCACAGCCGATCGTCGTTCCCACCAGCGTCAGAATCATCGAAAATAAAACCAGTTTACGCAGCATTTTGGGTAAGGGGTGTTTCAGAAACAGTCAGTTAAGGACATCTAGAGCGGAATTAGTTCAGGAAAGTTGACTAGCACTTGTTCAGCGTTCAGTTCTTCGCCGAGCCGAGCCGGGGAGAAATGAACTTGAATGGCACGGAGGCGATCCTGGTAGTGCAAATTGATTAGCGCCTTCAAACCTGCTTTCAGAGCTTGCAGATCAGCCAGGTCAGTTTCGAGTTCCGGTGCTTCCCCTTCAAAAGCCACCGTCAACATCACCACCAAATTATGGGTGATGGGCAGCGAGAGTTCCCCAGCAGGGGGAGATTGTTCGTAGTCAGGGGCACTGCGATAGCGCTGGGCCGAGTCGGTGAAAAGCTCGGTGACGAAATCTCCTGCATCGCCCTCATTCCAAAAAACATCCCCTTCATTGCCCGCCGCTTGCCAGTAGAGATCGTTCTGAAGCAGAGTCTGGCAAATTTCAACCAGTCCTTCTCCCAAAACGGGAAGATCTCCGTCAGCTTCGATCGCCGCACGACCAGCCTCGTTCAGCACTCCCAGTAGAGGAGCCACCTCGTTGCCTGCAAGATGAATAAAAATACGGCTGACGACAAAGCGCGTCCTGCCAGTTATTTGATTGAAGCTATCCCGCAAGCTCATTCTTTTTATCCTCCCCACATCTAGGATATTCCCATTTTAATCGGTAGCTAAGTTCTCACGTCCCCCCAAAGAATGGCTTGATTGCCGTACTCCAAGCCGGAAAAAAGTCGCACAATTAAGGAGTTGCTTCGTCTTCCCAGAGCTTCTAGTATCATGCTGACCCTCTATTGGATTTTGGTAGCCGTGATGGTGGCAGGGGTAATTGGTGCAGTTGTGCCTGCCCTTCCAGGGGTGAGTTTGATTGCTGTCGCCATTCTGGTTTGGGGCATTGCCACAAGCTTTAGCAATGTCTGGGTTCCGCTCACTGTAGCGGCGATCGTCCTGCTACTTAGCGTAGGCATTGAGTTTTTGGCTTCCTACTGGGGCGCAAGGAAAGCAGGGGCCAGTGTCTGGGGACAGGTGGGCGCGATCGTCGGTCTGGTGGCTACGGTACTGGGACTGCTGCCAACTCTGCCGATCGGTGGCCCGATCGGCCCTCTGGTTGGAATCCTGGTAGGGCCGTTTTTGGGCGCAATCATTGGCGAGTATTTGCACCGAAAAGATTTCGCGATCGCCTTCAAAGCTGGAGTTGGAATCGTCGTGGGATCGCTGATTGGTAACTTGATTCAAGGCTTACTGGCGTTGACCACAGTGATCGTGTTTCTGGTTACGACATTTCCTCGCTAGATTCATGATTGCGTTGTCCTGAGCAGTCTTCTAGCACTACAAGTCAAGGTGATAAGGGAGTTTGAGGGCTTCCGCTTTCAACAGGGGGCAACGTCCCCTGCACCCCCCTTCAACCCGAAATGTCAACAGAGCCTAGAAGCTCAAGTTTTTTGAAAGATCAGAATGTGCTGTTGGGGCAAAACGTTTCTAGTTTCTCGCCAAGTCAGGCCCACAACAGCCATTTCTTTTTTCACCTGGCGCTGAGTCATTTTGTGCAGGGGCTTGATGGACACGAAGGGATTTTCGCCGCGATATTCCACCAGCACAACGCGACCTGTGGGCTTGAGCGATCGGACGATCGCCATCATCATTTCTTTGGGATACTCGAATTCGTGGTAAGCATCCACCAGGAGCGCCAAATCTACACTGTTCGGCTCCAGATTGGGATTCTTCACCGTCCCCAAAACAGGCTCAACGTTGGGGATCTCTTTTTCTTGCTTCAGTAAACTCAAAATCTCCAGCATTTCCGGCTGCACGTCCACCGCCAAAACTTTTCCCTCAGAGACGATCGGCGCAATCCGAAAGCTGAAGTAGCCCGTTCCTGCACCAATGTCTGCTACTACGTCGGTTGGCTGGAGATCAAGAGCCGTGATTAGGCTCTGGGGCTGTTCTTCCCGTGTGCGGCTCGATCGCTCCAGCCAACCTGCGCCCAGGTGTCCCATCACCTGAGCAATTTCGCGTCCCTGGTAGAACTTGCCGATGCCATCAGGACTGTGGCGCGATCGAGTTTCGTAGGTTGCCGTTTGAGCGGGAGTGGCGGCGGCCTGAGCAAAGGAACTTCCAGTGACAAATAGTAGAGCCAGCAGCGCCGCAATCCAGGCACTTCGTCTCCACCCACTTCGTTCAAAACGCATCTAACGCCTCCATTGAGGTCACAGCTTTTCAATATCGCTCTTTACTGCTCTTTATGAAGCTGCTTTTTATGAAACTGCTCCTTATGAAGCTGAACGCGATCGCTGATGACCCTTCCCTGATGTTCATTCTGAGAAACCCCCAGCGCCAACGCTAAGGCCTCTGCTTCTGTGGTGATCTTGCCCTCGGCGCGGGCTAGTTGAATCTCTGCCAGCAGCCGACCGATATGCGGCCCCGGGGCTAGCTTCAGCGCTGCCATCAGGTCTTGCCCTGTCAGCAGCGCCGAAGGATGGGCGATCGCGTCTCCCGGCACAACGAAATGCGTCATCAGAGGGTCAACGATTGTTTCAGCAACCCCCAGCGCCAGGGCCGAAACTGCAAGTGCCGGAAATGCAGTCCCCGCGTTTTGAAAGAACTGGTACTGTTGTCGGGGCGATCGTAGGGTTTCCTCTGAAGCTTCCAGCAGGTCAGGCAGAAACTTCAGCACCGTAATCGCAGCCTGAATCTCCGTGCGGCTGTATTTCAACCGTCGGAGTTGGGCTTCGGCAGTAGTGGGTTGGGGGGGAAGCAAACTGGCTAGTTTTGCTGTGGTCAACCAGGTTCGGGTGGAACCAGAGGCTTTAGGTTCGGGCGGAGTGGGGCAGCCCGATTCTGAACGGGCGATCGTGCGGGGCGTAGCCCGTAAAGGGCTGACAAGTTCCGCAAACATGGCGGGGGCCGTCTCCTCCAAATGCTGAGCGATGTGATCGATCGCCGCTACCCGCTCTAGGCTGGCACCCTCCGCATCGGGAAACCAATCTTGCAGCAGCCCATCTTGCCAGGCCGCTGACAGCCAGGGCGTTCCCTTCGCTGTACTCAGCAAATAGTTCAACTCCGACTGCACCCGTTCGGCAGCAATGCGCCGCAGCAGGCCCGCCAACTGCCTGACGACGGTGCGCGTGGCTGGCTCCAGGGTAAAACTTAGTTGGGCAGCTTGGCGGTAAGCCCGCAGCAACCGCAAAGGATCTTCCCGCAGATTTTCTGGCGACACCATCCGCAGCAGGCGTTTCTGTAGGTCGGCATACCCTTGAAGCGGATCGCGGATCTGGTCAGTGTGGGGATTGTACGCGATCGCATTGACAGTGAAATCGCGCCGCTTCAGATCTGCCTCCAGAGTTGGGCCGACCTGCTGGGCAAAATCCACCGTTCCTTGGGGAAAAACCACACGGGCGATCTGGCGCTCGGCATCCAGCAGCACAAATCCGGCT
>DATNQR010000698.1:0-12620 GCA_036703905.1 Thermosynechococcaceae cyanobacterium | reverse complement strand
ATTCCCGACTCCACCAATCGCAACTCCACTCAGGGCGTTCCCGTTTCCATCAACTCCAGCGCAAACTTCCCCTTAAGCTGATCCCGTCCCCTTTCCACGGGATAATGAAAGGAGGAAGAGGAATTAGAAATTAAGAATTAGTATCTCCATGTTCTTAATTTCTTACTTCTCATTCTTTCTTAAATCACACTTGTTTACCCATCACAACTAGGGAGATTTAGGCATGACGTTGCCCCTGCTTTCCTACAAGCCGACCACTCAAAATCACCGTGTAACCAGCTTTGGTCGGGAAGACCAAAACGAAGATGCTCCTTACATCTATCGCTTAGAAAATATTGGCTCTAGTACTGAGATTGAAGAACTGATTTGGGCGGCCTATCGCCAAGTCTTCAGTGAACACGAAACCCTCAAATTCAACCGTCAGATCACTCTGGAATCGCGTTTGCGGAATGGTTCCATCACCGTGCGCGACTTCATCCGGGAGTTGGCGAAGTCTGAGCGCTTCTACCGTACTGTGGTGGAAGTTAACAACAACTATCGTCTGGTGCAGGTTAGCCTCAAGCGCTTGCTGGGACGCACTTCCTACAATCAGGCTGAGGAAATTACCTGGTCGATCGTCATTGCTACTAAAGGTTTCTCAGGTTTCGTAGATGCTCTGGTAGATAGTGAAGAGTACACCAGTGCGTTTGGGGATACTACCGTGCCTTACCAGCGCAAGCGCATGGAAGCTCGCCCCTTTAACTTGGTGACTCCTCGCTACGGTGAAGACTTCCAAGAGAGTGTGGGAACCGTCAAGAACGACTGGCGCTTCACCATCGAGAAGTTCTACAGCAGAAAGTTCCAGGAGCGCAACCTGGCCGAAGGCGATCCCCGGCGCTTCCTGCCGGTGGCTGCTTCGATCGCGGCCAAAGGTAACTACGCTCAGGGTGTGCGAGCCAGCGACATTGACTACCTCAACAAAGTGCCCCGCCGCCGCTAGGTGAGAGGCGCAAGCTTCAAAGGGTGAGTCAAGGCTTTCTCGAAGTGTTTTCTGGGTCTGGGTTTCTTTGGCTGCGCCGTTAGAGGTCAACTAGCTTGGTACTAACTGTGCGAGGCAATGAAAATCAGACCCAGTTGTTTTAGAAGCAGCACGACAGGTCGATCGACTTCGAGGGTGCTATACTCACTAGAATAGCGAGAGGGCATGTAGCTCAGGGGATAGAGCACCAGATTCCGGTTCTGGGTGTCGCAGGTTCGATTCCTGCCATGCTCGTTGATAAGAAGTGGCTAGTGCCATTTAGGAAAGGATAGGGAAAATACAAATGTTTGATTTTCCCTCCAGTTGAACCAGCAAGCGTTCTTTCAGCTGTTTCACCAATGCAACGTTGACGAATCGTTTCTGCCTGTTCCTCTTGGCGTTCAAGCAACCCCAATGCACCGATCGCCGTATGCTTTTAGCGGGGCGAAGCCCTGTGAGTTGTGTTGGTTAAAACTGAAGCAACTCCTGCGAGGGCAAAAGCACGGACTTGTGAAGCCCTTGACCAAGCCTTGACGGAAATTATCAGCCACGGTATCTCGTCAGATGATGCCCTCGGTTGGTTCAATCACTGTGGCCTATTCACTCGATCGGCTTGATGCCGTGGGTCAAACTGACCTGACTCCTGATTTGGACTTGGGGTAGATCGGCTGGATCGTAGGGCGGCAATGATTCCTCAGAAGGCGGCAAGAAGGCATTCGCAGCGCTGGTGGGAATACCAACTCTGGTGCCACAGGCAGAAGATCTGGAAGCGCCAATTAGAGGCGAGGTGCTGGCTGACAGAAGTTCCCCCAACGGAACGCTCAAATCTTGGGCCAGGGTGGCAATTTGGCGCTGGGCGTCTGTGAGGGCAAGCCGACGGGCCGCTCGTTCTAAAGGCTGACAAGTGTTTACAGAGTAGACCGCGCCAATGCTCTGCAAAAACAGCTGGCGACTAGGACGGAGAGACTGTTCCACCGCCAGGGTAATTTGCTGAAGTCCTTCTTGCGTAGGTTTCTCCACCGTAACGAGGAGTTTAGGGTTTTGCAGCGAACTCGATTGAAGCAGAATGTTACGCTGGGGCACTCCGGCTTTGAGCAGAGCATCCACAGTTGGCTTGAGTGCGTCTTCAGTAAACTTCCGCAGGGTTTGGAGGGAGAGTCCAGCAGAGTTGTCCTGGCTTCCGGCAGAGTCACGGCTGCTGATGCGAAACTCCAGCAAAGCGGTATCGGCGGGGGCAGTGACCTGGCCCTGTCCGGTCGTGGTGAGCGATCGTGCCTTCTCATACACCACCACTGGCGGAGGGGTTGGAGAAGTCTGGGCGATCGCACTTCCACTGAAGCAAGCCATTCCAACAAGAGCTAGCAGCGCGATTTGCTTTGCCATGCGATCGATCTCCCCAAACACGGTGTGAGTATACACAAGTAGAGGGCGCAGGAAAGACTTCAAAAGTTCCCTGCACCCTCGGTGTATTACACCAACTCCGGTCAGATTCTACAACTGCTTTACGGAAGAGACGAGTTGGGACACCATATCTTTGGCGCTGCCAAACAGCATCATCGTTTTGTCTTTGTAGAACAGTTCGTTCTCAACGCCTGCAAAGCCAGCGCTCATGCCGCGCTTGATGACGATCGTGTGGTGCGCTCTGTCCACTTCTAGAATGGGCATTCCGTAGATCGGGCTGTTTGCATCGCTCCGAGCAGCGGGATTGACAACATCGTTTGCGCCAATCACCAACGCAACATCGGTGCGATCGAACTCTGGGTTGATGTCGTCCATGTCGTAAAGCTGAGGATAGGGCACGTTGGCTTCGGCTAGCAGCACGTTCATGTGTCCCGGCATCCGGCCCGCCACTGGATGGATAGCGTACTTCACTTCCACACCCAAGCGCTCCAGCTGGTCTACCAGTTCCCGGACGGCGTGTTGAGCCTGAGCCACCGCCATGCCGTAGCCCGGAACGATAACCACCGATCGGGCATAGCCCAGCATCATCGCGCCTTCTTCAGCATCGATCGATTTCAGCGTTTTATCAGTCGTACCTGATCCGCCTGCACCACTGGAGGCAGACGCACCGGAACCGAACGCACTGAACAGCACGTTCACCAGTGATCGATTCATCGCTTTACACATGATCTGGGTCAGAATAATCCCTGAAGCACCCACCAACGCGCCAGAGATGATCAGCATATTGTTCAGCAGCACAAACCCGGCAGCGCTGGCAGCCAGACCTGAGAACGAATTGAGCAGCGAGATCACCACAGGGGTGTCGGCTCCACCGATCGGCAGCACAAACAGAATTCCTAGCACCAGCGAAACGCCAGTCAGCGCCAAGAAAACGATCGGCTCATGGGGAGGAATGGCTAGGTAGATGCTCCCCACCAAAAATCCCGCCAGCAGCGTGATGTTGAACGGTTGCTGAAGCGGATAGGTGATTGGCGCTCCGGTGATCAATCCTTGCAGCTTAATGAAGGCCAGCAGGCTACCCGTGAAGGTGATGCCGCCGATCAGGACACTCAGAATAATTGTGATGGTTTCATCCAGAGGAATCGCATCCGTTCCCTGCATGACGCGCCAAAACTCGCCGATCGCCACCAGAGCCGAAGCCGCGCCGCCGAAGCCGTTGAGCAAGCCGACCATCTGGGGCATAGCGGTCATCTCAACTCGCTGGGCCATGAGTGCGCCGATCGCCGAACCGATGGCGATGCCCACCAGAATTAGACCGTAGTTCAGGACGTGCTGATCCAGCAGCGTGGCGACGATAGCAATCAGCATGCCGATCGCTGCCACTAAATTTCCCTGCCGCGCCGTATCGGGTGATCCCAGCTTCTTCAACCCAACGATGAACAGCGCCGAAGCGATCAAATAGCTGAGTTGAATTCCTGTAGGTAAAAACTCGTTCATGCTTTCACCTCTTTTTTCTTAAACATTTGCAGCATTCGATCGGTCACCAGAAATCCGCCAACCACATTAATCGTTGCCAGCACCACTGCAATCAGGCCCAGCGTCACCGTCAGGTTCAGGTTCCCCGTCCCGGAAACCAGCAGGGCCCCCACTAGCGAAATGCCTGAAATTGCATTGGAGCCAGACATCAAAGGCGTGTGCAGCGTCGGAGGGATTTTGTTGATCACCTCAAACCCAATGAACGATGCCAGCACAAACACCACCAAACCTGCAACTAATCCTTCTGCCATTGCCAAGTCCCTACTGTTAATCGATTTGAGTTCTCTTTGCCTTACCCTCGTGCCCCAACTGGCTCTGCTGCCAGCAACGCCTGCACTCGCGCATTGCGAACCTCGCCACCGTGGGTGACGCAAGCGCTACTCACAATGTCGTCTTCAAAATTCAGAGTTAGAACCCCGTCCTTGACGAGGTACTGCACTAGGGTGAGAACATTCTTGGCGTACATTTGACTGGCGTGGATGGGCATGGAAGAGGGAAGGTTGATCGGCCCAATCAGCGTAACTCCGTGGCGCACAATATCTTTCCCGGCTTCCGTCCCGGCGCAGTTGCCACCTTGGTCAGCAGCCAAATCCACAATCACAGAGCCAGGTTTCATTTGAGCCACCATTTCTTCTGTCACTAGGCGGGGCGCTTGCCGACCAGGAACTTGAGCGGTGGTGATGACCACATCCGAGATCCGCACGTGTTCGGCGATCGCTTCCTGGGTCTTTTGCTTGGCGGCTTCTGACACTTCTTTGGCGTAACCTCCGGCAGCCACAGTATCTTCCTCTAGCTGCACCTCAACGAACTTTGCGCCCAAGCTTTGCACTTCTTCCTTGACGGCAGGGCGGATATCAAACGCTTCTACTACGGCTCCAAGACGACGAGCAGTGGCGATCGCTTGTAGCCCAGCGACTCCAGCACCGATCACAAAAACTTTGGCAGGGGCGATCGTTCCGGCAGCCGTGGTCAGCATGGGGAAAAACTTGGGCAGGGCCGCCGCCGCAATGAGGACAGCTTTGTATCCAGCAAGCCCTGCTTGGGAGGACAGAGCATCCATGCTTTGGGCGCGACTGGTGCGGGGGATCAGTTCAAGGCTGAAGCTAGTGACCTGACGATCGGCAATCCGCTTCATCAAATGCGGCGACCCTAATGGGTTCAGAAAGCTGATCAGAGTTGCGCCAGGTTTCAGTAGATCCACTTCGTGTTGCCCATCTTCGCGCTCTTGAGGCGGCGCGACTTTCACCACCACATCAGCATCTCCCAGCATTGCAGCATCAGGAGTCACTTTAGCTCCGGCGGCTTCATAAGCTGCATCTAGGAAGAACGATCGCTCCCCCGCCCCAGACTCTACCCACACTTCAACGCCTTGCTTAACCAACTTACTAACCGTGTCGGGGATGAGAGCAACCCGATTCTCACCCACTTCTATTTCTTTAGCGATCGCTAGTTTCATGAGATTTCTTCCTGAAAGGCTGAGACAAATGTGGATAAACCCCCACCCCAACTGATTGAAGCTATGGCAGCCTAGGCGAGGTGGCTCAAAATATAGCTGTAGACAGCTTGCTTAGGACATTGAGTTTGGAGGGAATATGGGAACGTTGCCCCAGCCAGGGGAGAATCCCTGCACCCCGTCCCAGGTTGTGAGGCTACGGCTATACCCAGTAAGTAGGTAGGGAAAAAAGACGCACCGAAAGCCACCGCTGCGCCGCCAGTGCTAAATACTAGGACGCATCCGTCAGCATAGGGGATGTTCTTCAGCTTGTCTTATGGATTCTGTCGCGCTGGTTACATTAATACACACAGGCCCTTGCAGCTCAGCTTCTTCAGGTCGGTTTTGCAAGAGGCTTCTGGTAGGCATAGCCCAGGAACTTTTCTGAGTTCTCAGAGATCTAGTTTGAGTATCAAGCTAAGTTAGCTGATCGACAGAAACCCTGATAAAGTCATATCAATGAAGAATTGTGACGTGTCGAATTCCTCCGTCTGGAGCAGACAGCTTATGTTTTCTCAGTTAAAAGTGCGCCGTGCCCTTTCCAGTCTGGCGATCGCAGGCTGTCTGGTGGCAGGGTTGCCCCTGGTCAGTCTCGCGCAGGGTCTTCCCGGACTAACGCTATTTGGCGGAATTAAGGGTGAAAACAACCTCAATTACCGCCTGGATTTTGGTGGCCGGGCAGGCGGCTGGGATCGCTACCGCTTGAGAATTCCCAACACGAAGATGAAGCTGGCTGTGGCTCAGTTCAACATCTCTTATCCTGACTACTACAAGGGTGTGCTTGATCCCAAAGATGTTGAAGTGATCGTCAAAGGTAAGTCGATCCCCATTCAGGAAGTGAAGTGGAACAAAGAAAACCACTTTATTGAAATTTTCCCGCGCGATCCCATCCCGTCAGGCAGTGCGGTGGAAATCCAGCTTTCTAATGTTCGCAACCCGGATTTTGGCGGAATGTTCTACTTCAACTGCCAAGTTCTTTCTCCGGGAGATGTGCCATTGCTGCGCTACCTGGGAACCTGGGTGATCACCATTTCCTAATCCCGTAGTCTTGTAATACATAAGGGGGTGGGATCGAGGATTTTGCTCGATCCCACCCCCTTATGCGTTGAGATTTCTCCAGCTGTACTGTTCAGAAAAATCCTGCAACCAGTTCCCACATTCCCTTCAGGCCCAATGTCCGAAGCTGTTTGTCTACAGCCACATCTAAGGAACGTAAATCTTGGGGTTCGGAGGCGGAACTGGTGCAGGTTTAGGCGGGCCAAAGGTGGTCATGGCTAGAAGCCAGCCAACGATAACTCCTAAGCCGCCCAACCGAATAACCTGCCAGAAGGGTTCCCTTAAGCTGTTCCAGGAAATCAAGCGGCTCTCTAAGTTCACTTCCAATTCGTCTAGCTGGGACTGAAGCTGTTGAAGCTCTGCCTTCAGTTCGGGGCGCTGCTGGTGCTGAAGTTCTTGGCGGGCCCGATCGCGACGCTGCTGAAGTTGGAGCTGCTGCGCCTGATCTTGCTGTACCTGAAGATGGCGAGCTTTGAGATCCTGAAGCGATCGCTCAACCGCTTCCAATTCCTGCTCAAAGGTCGATTCCTCGGAATTCTGCGACGGTGGAGACGACATAATACAGTAGACAACAGAAGAACGCTCCTACCATACTGCCCTATGCTGATTCCCACTTCTCCAAATGCTTCAAGCGATTTGCGATCAGTGAGCGCAACCGATCTAGCGCAAGCCCTACTGGAAAAACTCTCAATCTCAAATAAGGATTGGCACCGTCTCAAGGGGAACCGCAAGGTTCGCGCCAGTGAGCAAGCGGCCGCCGCTCTGGTATTTCTGCTGAAGGATCAGCCTGAAGAAGCTCTTCCCCGACTACAACAGGCAGTGGGCTGGCTCGATCGCTCCCTTTCCGCTCCGCCCTGCCCCACCCACGGCAGCAAGCCTCAGCAGTAGCTAATGGGAACTAGTCGAAACTGTCAAGAAGATAAGTTGCTGAATTGCTGAAAACCAGTTGCCGAAACTGTAACCTGTCCGGTTGCGTCAGCTTCTCCATGGCAAGGTGAGAAGTAGTTAAGCAAACGCTGAGGCAGGAACACAATGAAACGGCATCAACAGTGGAAAGGAGCGGCGATCGTAGCGAGCCTATTACTGCTAGGTGGATCGCAAGTGCTGGCAGAACGGGAACAGACCCGATCTCAGTCGAATGTCCCTTTGCCTCAGCGAATCGCTCAACCTTCTAAGCCTGTGAATCCCAAACTGGTCGCTGCCAACACCCGCTTCGGCTTCAAGTTATTCTCGGAACTGCTGCCCCAAGCAAAGGGCAAGAATGTCTTCGTGTCGCCCTCCAGTGTGGCGATCGCGCTGGGAATGCTCTACAACGGCGCAGCAGGCAAAACTCAGCAGGGCATAGCCAAAGCGCTGGAGCTTCAGGGCATGGGTTTGGCAGAACTGAACCAATCCAACGCTGGGCTGAAAGCGCTACTAGAAAACCCTGATCCCAAAGTACAGTTGGCGATCGCTAATTCACTTTGGGGACGGCAGGGCGTAGACTTCAAGCCGGAGTTCCTGCGGCAGAATCAGCAATTCTACAAAGCTCAGATTACGGCCCTGGATTTTGACAATCCTCGATCGCTTAAGACGATCAACCAGTGGGTTTCTCAGGCGACCCGTGGCAAAATCACCGAAATTCTAGACCAGATTCAACCTGATGATGCGCTGTTTTTGATCAACGCCATCTACTTCAAAGGAGCTTGGAGCCAGCCATTTGAAAAGAGCCAGACCCGCGATCGACCCTTCTATCTGGCAGATGGCAAAACTAAGCAGCATCCGCGCATGGTTCAATCCGGCAACTACCGCTACTACGAAACCCCAGAATTTCAGGCCGTCAGCCTACCCTACGGTCAGAACCAACGGATGAGCCTATATGTGTTTCTGCCCAAGCAAGCCTCCAGTCTGACCAGCTTCTACAAAACCCTGACCGCAGAACAGTGGCAGCAGTGGACGCGGCAGTTTCGCAACCGACCCGGCACGATCGAGCTTCCCCGCTTCAAGCTAGAGTACGAAGTGAAGCTCAACTCGGCCCTGACTGCATTGGGTATGGGATCTGCTTTTGAGCGTTCCGCCAACTTCTCCAACCTCGGCAACGTCCCAATGCAGATCGACGAAGTGAAGCATAAAACCTTTGTAGAAGTGAACGAAGAAGGCACAGAAGCCGCCGCAGTCACTTCGATCGGCATTCGCATCACTTCAGCTCCAGTCCCCCAGAAACCCTTCAATCTTGTCGTTGATCGTCCCTTTTTCTGCGCCCTCCAGGACAACCAGACCGGAACCGTGCTGTTCATGGGATCGATCGTAGAACCCAAATAGCCGCTTTCCTTTCTGGAATTCTTTGAAACTCCTTTTAAGCCCGTGCGGCTCAAGCGGCGTGTTGACGATACCAGGCGATCGTGTTCTTGAGTCCCTCTTCAAAGCCGACATTGGCAGTGAACCCAAAGGCTTGTCGGGCGCGATCGGTATCCAGGCAACGGCGCGGCTGACCGTTAGGCTTGTCTGTTTCCCAGACCAGTTCACCTTCGTAATTCATCAAGCGACAAATCAGCGTAATCAAATCCTTGATCGTGATTTCCTCGCCCGTGCCCAAATTCACAGGTTCTGCGTCGCTGTAGGCTTGCGTGGCGAGGACAATTCCCCGTGCCGCATCCTCCGAGTAGAGAAACTCACGAGTCGGACTGCCATCGCCCCACACGGGAATCTGTTGATCGCCCTGTAGCTGCGCTTCATGAACTTTGCGAATCAGCGCCGGAATCACGTGCGAACTGCCAGGATCAAAGTTATCTTCTGGGCCGTACAGATTCACAGGCAGCAGATAGATGCCATCAAAGCCGTATTGCTGGCGATAGGCTTGCAACTGCACCAGCAGCGCTTTCTTGGCAATGCCATACGGGGCGTTGGTTTCTTCTGGATAGCCATTCCACAGATCATCTTCCTTGAACGGAACGGGCGTGAATTTGGGATAGGCGCAAATTGTGCCAACGCAAACGAACTTCTTGACTCCGGCTACATGGGCCGCGTGAATGAGCTGCGTCCCCATCATCAAATTGTCGTAGAACAACTCGGCGGGTTTCTCACGGTTCAGCCCAATGCCCCCGACGTGGGCAGCTAGGTGAATCACAATGTCCTGCTGATCGACGGCCTGTTGACAGTGGCTCAGTTGCCGTAAATCACAGTCGCGCGATCGAGGCACTGTCACCTTTTCCAGATCTGCCCCTGCCTGGATCAGTTGGGCGATCACCTGTCGGCCCAAAAAACCTGCTCCCCCCGTTACCAGAATTCGTTGTCCTGCAAGCTGCATGATCGCTCTCGTTGCCTTGAGGGTTAACTTCTAGACTGTGCATTCTGGCGGATGGTGGCTCGATCCAGTACTGGCTGCGGCAGATGCCCGTTGAGCGGAACCAGCCCCAATGCCTTCAAGTCAGCTTCCACCATGAGAACAACCAGTTGCTCGAAGGTGACAGACGGCTCCCAACCCAACTTCTCACGCGCTTTAGCCGGATCGCCGATCAACAGCTCAACTTCTGTCGGGCGCAGATAGCGCTCGTCAAACTCCACGTAATCATGCCAGTCCAGGTTGACACAACCAAAGGCACGATCGAGAAATTTCTCAACCGAGTGGGTTTCACCCGTTGCGATCACGTAATCATCCGGCGCGTCTTGTTGCAACATCAGCCACATCGCCCGCACGTAATCTTTGGCATAGCCCCAGTCCCGCTTGGCATCCAGGTTGCCCATGTACAGCTTTTTCTGCTGGCCGGCAACAATCCGAGCTAAGGCACGAGTAATTTTGCGAGTGACGAACGTTTCACCCCGGCGAGGGCTTTCATGGTTGAACAGAATGCCGTTGCAGGCGAACAGATCGTAGGACTCACGATAATTGACCGTTTGCCAGTGAGCGTAAACTTTCGCACAGGCGTAGGGACTGCGGGGATAGAACGGCGTAGTTTCGGTTTGCGGAATCTCCTGAACTTTGCCAAACATCTCCGAAGAGCCAGCTTGATAGAACCGGACACAGATTCCAGTGCGGTGCTGATAATCCCGAATTGCCTCCAGTAGCCGCAGTGTGCCCATACCGACCGAATCGACGGTGTATTCAGGCGAGTCGAAGCTAACGCGGACGTGGGATTGTGCTCCCAGGTTGTAGACCTCGATCGGCTGAGTTTCTTCTAGAATGCGGCGTAGGGTTGTCCCGTCAGTGAGATCGCCGTAGTGCAGGAACAGACGAGCTTCCTGGTTGTGCGGGTCTTCGTAGATGTGGTCAATGCGATCGGTGTTAAACGTCGAAGTGCGCCGGATGATCCCATGTACTTCGTACCCTTGCTCCAACAGAAACTCACTGAGATAGGAGCCATCCTGTCCAGTGATGCCCGTTATTAATGCCCGCTTCGGCAATGTCATAGTTATGCCCTTTATATAATTAAGTAGTTCAAGCGCGATCCGCTCATCAAACGATGGGCTACAGAAGCGAAGTCGAGCTTACTGCAAGTGCGTCCATACTCAATTAAATGAGTAGATTAGCATTTGGGGCAGCCCATGGCAAGGCTAGAGTAACCAACATGAGCTGCTGCTTTATTATTACAGCGTGGCACTACCGTTTAAGGATTATTGCTGAGGCCGACTGTGAATTTACTATTTTTATCGACTTCCGTAGGAGCGCTCGGATCCGGGCTGGGAGGCGGCGTGGAGTTAACCCTACAGAACATTGCTCAGAGCTTGAGTCAGCGAGGACACAGGGTAAAAATTGTGGCTCCGATCGGCTCGGTCTGCGCTGACTTTCCCATTGTTCAGATTTCCGGCAATCTTCAACCCCTAGCCCAGCACGATCGACGGGATGGAGCGATCGTTTTTCCCGCTAACTCGGTGCTGGCGAATATGTGGAACCATGCACGGCAGGTGCAGGATGAATTTGATCTGCTGCTGAACTTTGCCTACGACTGGTTGCCGTTTTATTTGACTCCGTTCTTCCAGACTCCGATCGCTCATCTAGTTAGTATGGCGTCGTGTACCGAAGCGATGGATCAAGCGATCGATCAGGTGGCGCGGCAGTTTCCGGGGACGATCGGGGTTCACAGTCGCGCCCAAGCGCAGACGTTTGCCTTCGGCGATCGCTGTCGCAGTTTGGGCAACGGGTTTGATCTGTCCCAGTACCAATTCAATCTGCACCCGGAAAGACAGTTAGCCTGGGTGGGTCGAATTGCGCCGGAGAAGGGATTAGAGGATGCCGTTGCGGCTGCTCAGAGAGCCAACGTTCCCCTGAGAATCTGGGGTGTCATTCAAGACCCGGACTACTGGCAGCAGATCCTTGCCGCATATCCTGATGCACCCATTCGCTATGAGGGATTTCTGCCGACGGAGAAACTGCAACAGGCGATCGGCTCTTGCCTAGCGTTGCTCATGACTCCGAAATGGGTGGAAGCGTTTGGTAATGTGGCGATCGAGGCACTGGCTTGTGGTGTGCCAGTGATTGCTTACCGTCGCGGCGGCCCAAAGGAAATTGTTCAATCTGGCCAGTCAGGCTGGCTAGTGGAACCTGATTCTGTTACGGGATTGGTGCAGGCGATCGCCCAACTCGATCAGATCGACCGCGCCGAGTGCCGCCGCTATGCTGAAGCTGAGTATTCCCTAGCGGCAATGGGCGATCGACTGGAGCAATGGTTCACTGACATCCAGTTGCGGCGCTCCGAGCCTTCTTGAAGCTCGGAGCTACGATCGCTGTGGATGTGGCGGCCTGGGGCAGCGATCGTATCCTGCATTGAGTATTATTCTCTCAGTCGCTTCTATAGCTAAGTTCTGTTGACTTTTGAATAAAGATGAAAGTGATCAGGGAGTTTGAGTGCTTCGCCCTTAACAGGGGCGTTGCCTCCTACGCCTCCACTAGAACCTAGAAAGTCAACACAACTAGGTTCCAGTGTGAATTAGTGTGCTTTGTGAAATGGTGTGCAGAGGTGAGAAAGGCAGCATCCTTTCACCTCTGCGACCCTCGCGAAGAGACGATCGAGCTAGTACAGGGCTTCTTCTTGGTGAGTCAGGATGGTCACGTCGGAAGTGGGATAGGCCACACAGGTCAGCACATACCCTGCTTCAATCTGATCATCGTCCAGGAAAGATTGATCAGATTGATCGACTGTACCCGATTGAATCTTGCCGGCA
>DATNQR010000697.1:0-3153 GCA_036703905.1 Thermosynechococcaceae cyanobacterium | reverse complement strand
ACGGTCTTTGCACCGCGCCGCGCTGCCTGGATTGCTGCTGCCGTTCCCCCCGTGCTGCCTCCCACCACCAGCACATCGGCTGTCAATTCCTGCATCCTGCTCCCTGCCAATTTCGATCGAGCCACTTTGCTGCCCCAAGACAAAGCTACCCTGGATTGCTCGATCGGGATACTGAGTGCAGAAAACCATCTTGTAATTGAGCAACAGCTGTCACTGGTGAAATTGTCTCAATCATTCCTGAACCAGTAGAGCTATTAAGCTAAAGATCCGAGTTCAGGGCTAGGATTTAAGCAGACTTTGGCTTCACTTACCCGCAGCAGATTCATTATGGCCACAGCTTTAGAGCCGGAAAATCGCTGGGAATTTTGGGTCGATCGCGGCGGTACTTTCACCGACATTGTGGCGCGACGACCCGATGGAACTCTGACCGTTCACAAGCTGCTGTCGGAGAATCCAGAGCGCTATCAAGATGCAGCAATCCAGGGGATTCGAGAGATTTTGGGACTGCAAGCCGAAGAGCCAATCCCCACTGATCAAATTGCCGCGATCAAAATGGGGACAACAGTGGCTACAAATGCGCTGCTGGAGCGCAAGGGCGATCGCACGGTTTTGCTGATCACCAGAGGCTTCCGGGATGCGCTACGGATCGGCTACCAGAACCGGCCCAACATTTTTGCCCGTCACATTGTTCTGCCCGAAATGCTGTACGAGCGGGTAATTGAGGTTGAGGAACGCCACAGCGCTCAGGGTGAAGTGCTGATCCCGCTCGATCAGGAGACTGCAAGGGTTGGACTACAAGCCGCCTTTGCTGATGGGATTCGATCGTGTGCGATCGTCCTAATACACGGCTACCGCTACCCGGATCATGAATTGCAATTGGCAGAGCTGGCACGGACGATCGGCTTCCCCCAAGTCTCCGTCTCCCATCAAGTCAGCCCTCTGATGAAGCTGGTTAGCCGAGGTGACACCACCGTTGTCGATGCCTACCTATCACCAATTTTGCGCCGTTATGTCCATCAAGTCGCCGAAGCATTAGCAGGGGAACAAAGTGTCTCCATCCCTCCTCGCCTGCTCTTCATGCAGTCCAACGGCGGTCTGACTGATGCACAAGCCTTTCAGGGCAAAGACAGTATTCTCTCCGGCCCCGCGGGCGGCATTGTGGGCGCAGTTCAGACGAGCAAACTGGCGGGACTAGAGAAGATCATCGGCTTTGATATGGGTGGCACTTCCACAGATGTTGCCCACTACGCAGGTGAGTATGAGCGCACGTTTGAAACTGAGGTGGCGGGAGTGCGGCTGCGATCGGCCATGATGGCCATCCACACTGTCGCGGCAGGAGGTGGCTCGATTCTGCACTTTGACGGGTCGCGCTATCGGGTGGGGCCAGAGTCGGCGGGGGCAAATCCGGGGCCTGCCTGCTACCGCAAAGGCGGAAGGCTAACTGTGACGGACTGCAATGTGATGCTGGGCAAGATTCAGCCGCAATTTTTTCCCCAGGTGTTTGGGCCGGAGGGGGATCAGCCGTTAGACGAAGAAACTGTGCGGCAGCAGTTTGAGGCACTGGCAGACCAAATTCAGCAGGTCAGTGGAAATCAGCGATCGCCTGAACAAGTAGCGCAAGGATTTCTGGCGATCGCCGTGGAGAAAATGGCCGGCGCAATCAAGAAGATCTCGGTTCAGCGTGGCTACGATATCACCGCTTACACCCTCTGTTGTTTTGGCGGAGCTGGCGGCCAACACGCCTGCCTAATCGCCGAGGCGCTGGGCATGGGCCAGATTTTTCTCCATCCCTTTGCTGGGGTTCTGTCAGCTTACGGCATGGGTCTGGCAGATCAAACTGTGCTGCGAGAACAGGCGATCGAAGCTGAACTTACAAGCGATCTACAATCCCGACTTACGCAAACCCTGGAAGCATTGGCGATCGCTGCCGCAGCCGAATTGCAAAGCCAGGGCGTAGCTGACTCCCAGACGGCTGACTCTCAAACGGCTGACTCCCAGATGCGAGTGCTTCGCCGAGTCCATCTGCGCTACCAGGGTACAGACTCGGCGCTGGTCGTGAGCTTTGGCTCGATCGCCGCCATGCTGACCCAGTTTGAGCAAGCCCACCGCCAGCGCTACGGCTTTATTGCCGAAAATAAATCCCTGATCGTTGAAGCCGTCTCCGTGGAGGCGATCGGCTCCACCAACGCCCCACCGGAACCCGTCATCACAGTCCGTCGAACGTCGCCCCTAGAACCGATCGCCACTGTCCCTGTCTACCTCCGCGATCGCTGGCAGAACACCCCCGTTTTTCAACGCGAGGATCTGCTTCCTGGAGACGCGATCGCCAGTCCGGCGCTGATCAGTGAAGCCACAGGCACGATCGTCCTGGAACCCGGATGGGCGGCTGAAGTGAACGATCGAGGTCATTTGCTGCTGCGATCGTCAGGAGAAATGCAAAAGCTCTCTAGTGCAGCCCAAAGCGCTAATCAACCCTTAAAACTTGGGGCTTCTGACTCTACACAACCTGACCCCGTTCTGCTGGAGATCTTCAATCATCTATTTATGTCGATCGCTGAGCAAATGGGTTTCACGCTGCAAAACACCAGCTACTCAGTCAACATCAAAGAGCGATTGGACTTTTCCTGTGCGGTGTTCGATCGCCATGGGCAACTTGTCGCCAACGCACCCCACATCCCTGTCCACCTCGGCTCCATGAGCGAAAGCGTTGAAAGCCTGATCAAGCAGCAGGGCGCGACCCTCAAACCTGGTGATGTCTACGTCCTCAATAACCCCTACAACGGTGGAACGCATTTGCCGGACATCACCGCCATCACTCCTGTTTTCGGGCAATCCTCTGATTTCTCCACCTCCTCACCTCTCTTCTACGTTGCTTCCCGCGGCCACCATGCAGACATTGGGGGAATCACACCGGGATCAATGCCGCCCCATAGTGTGACGATCGACCAGGAAGGCATCTTGATCGACAACTTTCCCTTAATGCGGGATGGACAGTTTCGGGAAGCGGAGTTCTTGGAACTGCTGAACTCTGGAGCGCATCCGGTTCGCAATCCGACTCAGAATTTGGCTGACCTGAAGGCGCAGATTGCCGCCAACGAAAAAGGGGCCCAGGAACTTCGGCGGATGGTGACGCAGTTTGGGTTGTCCATGGTG
>DATNQR010000696.1:0-5035 GCA_036703905.1 Thermosynechococcaceae cyanobacterium | reverse complement strand
TGCCCCTTTGCCTAAAGAATCTTGGTGGCAGCATCTGGCTCCGTAAGGAATAAGTCAGATAGGTCAATTTCCGTCTCCTTTTTCGCGCTGGGATAGCTCGATCGCTAATTGTTCCTCACTGACCGGCCCAAAGTTGGTCTACAGTGATCAGCCTGTAACCTCGCTTGAGTAACTGGGGGATGAGTTGGCGGGCCGTCTCTGCTACATCCGCGCCTCCACAAACGCCATCGTGCAGAACAATCAGAGAGCCGTTCTGCACTTGCCCCAGCACTCGTTGAACAACAGTATCTACGCCAGGACTAACCCAATCTTCCGGCACAACGCTCCACATCACTGGCCGATAGCCCCAACCTTGAAGTAAGTCTAAAGTTTGCGGGGTGAACAACCCGTTGGGAGGGCGAACATCTCGGACTGCTGCTGGAACAAGCTGGCAGGCGATCGCAATTTCTGCTTGAGTTTGCTCCAGGGTTTGCTTGAGGGCAGACGGAGACAGCAGAGGAAAGGAGCGGTGGTCGTAGCCGTGGAGTCCAATCCAATGGCCGCGATCGTAGATTGCCTTGGCGATCGTTGGGTAGCGCTTCACACAGTCTCCCAGCCAGAAGAAACTTGCCGTCACGGCGTACTGATCCAACACCTCCAACAGTTGCAGTGTGTATCGAGGGTGGGGACCATCATCAAACGTGAGGGCGATCGTGGGATGCTGAGAGCTGCCAGTCCAGAGGCAGTGGGGAAACACAGGCTTTAGCACCCGATGAACCACTGGATACAAGGGTGCAAGCTGCATAGAGTGCGTCAAAGTTCTGAAGGGTGCAAAACCAGGATAGCAAACCAGCCCAACCGCTAAACTACGCAGCTAGACTACAAATCTGTCGAGTGTGGGCAGCCTGTACCAGAGACAGGAGAATTTCTCTGCTGATCGGGTTGACCAGGAAGCCATCGAAGCCTGGATTTTCGTCTTGACGTACCCAACTGGGTGCATGAAAGTCTGAGAGGGCGACCAGCGTGATGTGGTGCAGGTTCGCCTGACTCCGCAAGCTCTCTAGAGACGCCTCTGACCAGTGTTGATGTTCTCCTGCCAGAATGACCAGGAAAGGGGGAGACTGAAGCATCCGCTTGGTAGCTTGCTCTTCTGAGCTTGCGATCGCTACAGAAAATCGAGAACTCTCAAGCAGGGGAACAAGCACCCGTACCTTACCGATCTGTTTGGTTAGGAGCAAGATTGAGTTGGATGACTGTTGCATAACGCCACTCAGCGCAGATAGTAGCGCAGGAATAGTAAGCTCACAGCCTAATATACCGCCTGGAAAAACAGGGTTTCTGGGCGAAATCAGCCCGAAAGCAGTTTAGTGTTTCCCTTTGGACTGCCAGACAGCAAACAAAACGTTTTTGTTTTTCTTAGCCATTCAGCAGCACGATCGATCAGCAGCCATTTTTGAAGATTGCAGAGCTCCTGGGGAGCAAGGCTTACTTGCCACCAACAGTCAGAGCTACCCGCACAGAGCCACCCGCAATGAGACGGAAGATGTGTTGCTCTGAGGGTGATTTCAAATCTACCAAGTTGGATCGGTAAATAGGTGAATGGTGAGGCTCGATCGGGCAGGCGGGACAGTGCTGATGCAGCTACACACTGACTCGCCATCATCAAACTCCACCTCACAGGCATGGCAGGAACCCATTAAGCAGCCTGTAGGAATGATGACCCCAGCGCGAGCAGCCACCTGAAGCAAAGGTTCCCCCGCCTCCGCTAAAACGGTTACGTCGTCAGGTAAAAACTGAATACTAATGCTCATAGGGGAATTGTAAAGAATATTTAGATGTACTGAGTTTCTCGCAGTTTAGCGCTTACTGTAGGGATCAAGAACAAACCGATACGTTGCACTGAAAGGGTTAGGGATATCAAGCGCACCAAAGCATTAGCGGTGCGCTTGTTTTTGTTGATAGGAATTGTTTAAGTCTGATCTCTTTAAGCCGAATTGCCCCATGACCGAACCGCGAGTTTCTGCTGCGTGGCTGCACGAACGTCTCAACGATTCCCAAGTGGCGATCGTGGACTGTCGGTTTTCTCTGATGCAGCCAGAGCAGGGACAGCAGCAATACCAAGCCAGCCACATTCCTGGGGCATTCCATCTGGATTTAAACCGAGATCTCTCCAGTCCCGTTCAGCAACATGGCGGGCGGCATCCGCTTCCTGACTTTGCCGAGTTGGTTGCCAAGCTGGAGTCGATCGGCATTTCCTCCCAGCCGCCAACCCTGGTTGTGGTTTACGACGATTCGCGACTGGCCTATGCGGCTCGGCTGTGGTGGCTGTTGCGGTACTTGGGGCACGATCGGGTTGCTGTACTGGACGGAGGTTTTGCCGCTTGGCAGTCCGCAGGCTATCCGGTCACGTCCGAGGCTCCAGTCGCCACACTGGGGAAATTTGAACCTAAACAGAATTCCCAGATGGTGGTGGATATCGCAACGGTCAAAGCCAAGAAAGGTTTGCCCGGAGTTGTGCTAGTGGATTCTCGTGAGGCGGAGCGCTACCGAGGAGAGCGAGAGCCGATCGACCCGATCGCCGGACATATTCCGGGAGCAGTCAACTATCCTTGGCAGGCAGTGACGGACGATCGGGGATTCTTGCGTCCCGTCAGCGAACAGCAGCAGCGCTGGGCAGATTTGCAATCTGCTAGCGAGATTGTGGTCTACTGTGGTTCTGGTGTGACGGCTTGCGTTAATCTGCTGTCCCTAGAGTTGGCCGGCATTCTCCACACTCAACTTTATGCCGGAAGCTGGAGCGACTGGTGTTCCTACGAATTGGGCTGATTACTGTTTCTCAGCCTAGAGTTATTGGGGTTGAGCGATCGAAAGTCCAGTAATGGGAGGGGAATGATCGGCTCTGACTCAATTTCTCGGACTCAACCAACAACCTTGATCGATTGGATGCTATGAGATGCGCGTAGCCAGCTAACGTTCGCATCACCGGACTCAGATGCTCCCACTAACAATCAACAGCTTCAAAGTTCCGGTGCATTGCAGTTGTTAGGCATTGCTTTAATACAGTTCGTACTCACCATACTCCTCTTTAATTGTATGCAGAAAGTTTCTGGGTAGCTCCCCTGATCTTTGATAAGTAATCCTGTTTGAGAAGTTGCACCGGCGATCGCCCTAGAAGAATTACAAATTTTATGGATGAGCGCTCTAATGAGTCACGATCGACCCCTCCTCGTCTCCCCACTTCATAGCAAGGCTGACGTAGAGATCGATCGCGATAGCGTCCCACCTTTACTTTTCTACCTTCACGCCCTTCCAAAACGCAATGTAGCCTTTGATATTCTTGGCCGCATCCTTCGGTTCAGGATAGTACCAAGCAGCATCTTTGTTTTCCTGCCCATCCACCGCGACTGTGTAGTAGCTGGCTGTGCCCTTCCAGGGACAGGTAGTGTGGGTGCCACTGTCCTGAAAATATTCGCGGTTGATCGCGTCGGGTGGAAAGTATTGGTTGCCTTCCACAACTTCGCATCGATCGCTCTCGGCAAGAACAACCCCGTTCCAAACGGCTTTCGGCATAAGAGATACCCAGTGATAGAACCTTTGTCAGCGTAGCGAAATCGGCAATTGATCCGCAACAGGAAAAGCTGTGCCGTAGGAAAGCGATCGGGCAGGGTTGTCTGTCACAGCATGGACAGATCGCCAGACACTTCTAACCGCGCCACCCGGCTAACGGTCATGAACCGCTCCGCCAAGATTTCCGATACCGCAGGAGTAATCCAGCCCATCTGCCGCAGCAGGTGAATTGCCACCGCATACTTGGCCCGCTTAGCCCCGTCCATAACTTTAATCGCCAGACCTAGACCCTCGCCCAGCCTGCCGACGCACTGAATTCCTTCTGCACCAGCTTTGCTTACTAGTTCCCCTTCGGTCAGCCGCATCAGTTCAGTATCGAACCCGCCTTCCCCAGCAATCAGCGCAGGGTGGTGGGTCATGGCGCGGGCAATTCGCTCTAAATCCAGGCTGTTGCCAGAGGACAATTGGGCGTAGAGATAGGCAATCTGCCCTATCTGCATGAAATAGGTCGGTGCGCCGCAGTCGTCACGAGCGCCAATGAATTCTTCCGCTGGCATCCGCAGCATCTCGGCAACTTTGTGCAGGATCAACTGCTGCACTGGGTGGCTGCGCTGGAGATAGTTATTCAGCGACCAGTTGCGCTGCTGACACACCGCCAACATTCCCGCGTGTTTGCCAGAGCAGTTGTATTCCAATGGGCTGCGCTTGCCCGTGGGGATTGGGCACTGAAGTGCCGAGGGATCAATATCAGCCCGCCAAAGCACGTTGAACGCTTGCCGGACTTGCTCGATCGTCCCCTGATGAGAACTACAAATAATGGCGAGGTCACGATCGGTCAATCCGTACCGCTCTAGGGTTCCAGTCGTTGTCACTGCCAGCGCCTGAAAGGGTTTCAGCGCCGACCTGACAAACGTTGCCGTCTCCGAGTTTCCCGCTACCAGCAGCGATCGTCCCCGATTGTCGCAAACCACTGCTTGGACGTGATGCTGGGACTCAATGATCCCTTCTCGCAGTAACCTAACTTCTAGTTCTGCGGCCTGTGTGCTGCGTCTTCCCCTTGTCATGGGTATGACTCTAACATTTGGTGGGGACGGTAGAGTGAAAAGTTAGAAGTTTTGAGGTGTACTTTATTGTTCACCCAGTTTTAGTCAAACTTCAGGATAGAATTACGGCGCTGTGAGGCTCTGAGGGCAACACTACGCATATTTATAGCTGTAGCCAAATTCGTTAGGACAAAGGGCTTAAGCCCCTTATTTGCTAGAACCCATTTGAAACCTATGCCTTCGCTAGGCGTTTCGGCATCAGTCGGATAAGACGGTTCATTTAACTGCTGGTGAGGCGAGTCCAATATTTTTCGTAAAGCTCGGTGAGATCTTGAGCTACCGGGCGAATGCCTTCGCACTTTTCGACGATCGCTTGGGGCGGAAACAAGACTTCGTTGTTCCGCAATGGCGACGGCAACTGATCGTAGGCGGCCTGATTGGGTGTG
>DATNQR010000695.1:0-17563 GCA_036703905.1 Thermosynechococcaceae cyanobacterium | reverse complement strand
GGAAAGTTTCCAGAACTTCCAGTTCCCGGTTGACCGCAATCCGCAAAGCTTGAAAAACCCGAGTGGCAGGGTGAATGCGCCCGTAGCGGTAAGACTTAGGCACACAACGAGCGATCGCATCCGCTAGGTCTGTAGTGGTTTGAAAGGGTCGATCGTCCACGATGCGGCGAGCAATGCGACGGGAGAGACGCTCTTCGCCGTAGGTGTAGAACGTGTTTGCCAATTCTGCCTCATCCCAGTAATTGATCACGTCGGCAGCGGTGAGTTCTTGGCGCTGATCCATCCGCATATCCAGGGGCGCAGCCTGCCGAAAGCTGAAACCCCGATCAGCAACATCAAACTGTGCTGAACTCACGCCAAGATCGGCAAGAATGCCATCAAACCTCACTGCTCCGGGATCAAACTCCGCAAAGTTAGTGTGATCAAAGTGAACGCGATCGCCGAATTCTGCCAGTCGAGTTTGGGCTGCCGCGATCGCTCGATCGTCCTGATCTAGCGCTGTGATTTGCACATCAATTGCTGTCGCTAAAATCAACGCACTATGTCCACCACCGCCGACAGTTGCATCTAAATAGTGTCCGCCTGCCCGAAGGTCTAGCCCGGCCAGCACCTCACGACTCAGCACAGGAATGTGGGAAAAGTCGCTATTGTCGTAATTGACCGTTTCGGCGTTTGCTGGCATCTGCTGTAACTGGCTCAACTCTTAACTGACTTAACTCTAGAATTGTAGAGCGTGAACCGTGAAGAGGCGATCGACCGATTTCCACTGATCTCTACAGAGCCAGTTTCTCAGCCTTGGGGGTTAGCTGAGGCTCGATCGCACTGTGAACAATCGCCTGCAACTGCTCCACTTCAGCTCGGATGGAAGGCAACGTCATCAGAACCTTTGTGAGTTCTACAAACTCTTGAAGCGAGAGGCTACTGCTGTGGATGCCCTCAATTGTCAGGCGATCAACCAGGCTTTGCACCAGGAGTTCCACAACTTCTTGATAGGATTCCAGCCGCAGTTCGCCACAGTGAAACTGCTTCGGGTTCACGCCCCACTTCAGAATTCTCAGCAGTTTTTGAGGAGAGGTTTGCAGAAACGTCGATCGCGTCACTTCGCGCACGGCGATCGCCAGTCCTTGCTTGATTTGAGCTTCAGGCTGATCCAAGTCTTCGCAGAGAGTCTTTAGGTGAGCTAGCTGCGCTTGCAGCACCGAAGTTGAGAAAGCCATCAGTTCCGCCACAATCATGTCTCCGGTGGGACTGATGGTGGAGTTGTAGGCCGTTTCCAGCGCATTGATCAGCGTATTAATATCAATCTGATCGTCCCAGTCCACCTGTCCCAGAAAGAAAGACTCCTCATAGCCAGGCAGCACACCCTGGAAATAGATAGGCAAATCTTGACCCGATCGAAGAATTTTGTAGAGGGCAACCTCCAAGCTCTCGGTCGGCCAACCCAAATGGCGCACCAGATTAAACTTCAGCCGTCCGGGTTCTGCCAGCGCCAAGGAGTTTAGCAGCAGGTGAACTGCCTCACCCACATTCTGCCCCGCCACGTAGCGATCGGGAGCGTGGATATTCACTGGCTTACACTGCTGCACTTTCTCATCAATTTGCTGGCACATAGAGCTGTTTTCCAGCATATGAGTGAAACGCACCATGCTACAGCACACCTTGCCCCGTTGAGCCGCCTCAGCAAACAGCCATTCAGCCATTTTCTTAGAAGCAGCGTAGACCTCGGCGGTGAAGTAGCGAGAAGCTTTGCCTGTGGAGGAAAACACGCACTGCTGCACGCCAAACTCCTCGCAGACTTGAATCACGTTCTGGGTGCCAAACACGTTGCTGGTTGCGGTTTCTCGGATTTCCTTCTCCGCCAAGCCGGGGAGGCGTTGGGCTGCAACGTGAAACACGATCGTCGGGTTCTCAGCAGCGAAGATGCTTCTCAGGGTCTTCAGATCCCGAATGTCACCTGTGTACAGCTTGACGTTTGGCTGAGAGCCGACGATCTCCACCTCACTACCCACCTGATAACCTCTGGCTTTGTCGATCGAAATTACCCGATCGACTCCCAGTTCCAGCAGACGGGTGATCAACCGTCCTCCTACATAGCCTTCGCCTCCTGTAACCAGCACCACCTGACCCTGTAAACGGGCACGAACTTCCGCCTCAAACAACTGCACCGGACGAGTGCGGGCCTCACCAAACGGGTCATCTTGCAGCCGCCCCATTTTTTGGTAGGACTGGATTAACTCTTGAGTCAACGATCGCAGTTGCGCCAGAATTTGCAAGTCTTTAGGTTCAGGCGAACCTGGTAGAACGAGGCTCTGCATCTGTTGGATGATCTCTTTGCTGCTGCGGATTGCTTGCATAGCCTGGCGACCTAATTGAATGAGGGGAACTAAAGAGGGGAATGACGTTGGCAGGGGTGCTTTGGGGCAGTCCGCCTGAGTTTAATCATGAATCAGCTATTGGAGGATCGGTCTCTGGAAAGGGGGGGAAGTACTGAATCTTTAAAGAAAAAAGCCGTATGTGAAATTTGTGTCTATCATCACCAAGAAGATTAAGCTTTGAAACCTCAAATTCACCTAGATTCAATCGCCGATCGAGCGCTCCACCCGCCACCCTCTCTCGGTAACACGTAAAGAAAGTTTAGAAACCTCATTCCTTATTCAATTTGCTTAAGCAAATTTCCTCTAGGCGGATTTGCGGGTTGGCAGGGGTAAAGCGCTACTGAGTAAGCCTGCGATCAACAAACCTGCAAGGGCTGATTTAGTGGGGAAACCTACAAAATGCTGACCTGTGTACCGCAGATCTGCGGTTTGCTAACCCGAGTAATGCTGACCTGAGTCGAGCCGACCTAGAGTGGGCAAAC
Organism: Thermosynechococcaceae cyanobacterium; assembly: GCA_036703905.1. Classification (GTDB taxonomy): domain Bacteria; phylum Cyanobacteriota; class Cyanobacteriia; order Leptolyngbyales; family Leptolyngbyaceae; genus DATNQR01. The sequence goes on along the minus strand of DATNQR010000695.1, from coordinate 14,706 downwards.
TTGACGGGCTGGATAGATCTACGCGGCACGATCTATTCAGCCCATGTATTTATTATTCTTGAGACAAATTAAGATTTCTGGGAAAACTTACTAGAGATTGTAGATTCGACTGATTAAGTTCCTGAGTTATTCTTCACGCTGGGCGTGTTAGTGCAATGATTACCAATTCTGTATTGATCGCAGCGCTGGCTGGAATTTGGGCAACGGAACTAGTGCTGAGTTCTGGCGTTTCGGCAACTCAATCTACTTCGATCGTGCCTGCCCAGAAATCTGCCCTTGAAGTCAGCCTGGACTTCAATCCACCCAACCGAGGCGCACCCCAAACAACCACAGGCGGCGCCTCACGTAGTAACTGCGTTCGAGGCAATCCACCCTTGACGCTGCTGGTTCCGGCCGACAAAACGGGGCAGTTTGGCTTAACCACCCTCGCCCGCCCAACCTTACTGGTCTATGTTCCCCGGACGACTGCCCGATCGGCTGAATTTTTGCTAAAGGTCAAGAGCGGCAATCAGCCAGAAGGCAAGGAAATCTACCGCACCACGGTCAAAGTTTCGGGTAAAGCGGGAGTGGTGAGTCTGAGCCTGCCTGAATCGGCTCCTGGTCTAGAAGTGGGCAAGGATTACCAGTGGTACTTCTCTCTGATCTGTAACCCTGAAGACCGCCTCAGTGACGTTTTTGCAAACGCCTGGATTTCGCGCACCCAACCCAGTTCAAAGCTCGCGACTGCGCTCAAGCAGGCTTCGCCCCGCGATCGACCTGCTCTCTACTCTGCCTCTAGTTATTGGTATGACCCTCTAGCTAGTCTGGCCGAGCTACGGCGGCGCAATCCCCAGGATGCCGCGCTTGTGCAGGATTGGGGTCAGCTGCTCAGGGGCGTGGGGCTGAAGGAAGTTGCTCCTCAGCCATTATTGCTTCAGCCATCTGGGAATCCAACAGCCGCCACTCCGCGCTAGGGTTGCGCCAGCCCATAGCTACTTAAATCCATGAGCGATGGTGTAGGCGATCGGGGCCAGCAGCAGGGCAGGCAGAAAGGCAGCAGTGCGGATTTTAGCAACCTCCAGCAAGTTCAAACCCAACCCCATGATCATCAGTCCGCCAACACCAGAAACCAGCAGGATTTGGGGACTGGCGGCGGGGTTGGGCAAGGATTGGGTCAGCAGGGCCGCCGCGATCGACACGCTGCCTTGATATATCAAAATCGACAGGGTAGAAAAACTTACCCCGATCCCGAAACTACTGGTGAGGGCGATCGCTGCCAATCCGTCCATCGTGGCTTTGATGGTTAGCAGGGTGCTGTCGCCCGTCAGACCGTTGTTGAGACTGCCGATGAGGGCCATTGGGCCCACGCAAAACAGCAGACTGGCGGCCACAAAGCCGTCGGTGAAACTGCCGCCGCCTCGAAACCGTCGCTTTAGCCAATCACCTACGATTTGCAGTTTTTCCTCAATCCGCCACCATTCCCCTAGCAAGCCGCCGCAGACGATCGCAAGCAGTCCCAAAATCACCCCAGGGATTGGCCCTGCTTGCACCTGATTGAGGCTGCTGCCCATGCTGATCCCAAGGAACAGGGTAATCAATCCTAAGCCTTGGGTAATCACGCGCTGCATGGCTAGGGGAAGTTTTCCCCGCAGCAGCAATCCCAAAACTGTGCCCAGCAAAACGGTGCTGACGTTAATCCAGGTTCCACTGGTTTTTGTCCAAAAGCTGAGCGCGATCGAGCTATCCATGCTGCTTCTCAGAGATTAAGCCTCCTACGATCGTCTGAAAACCCGCGCTGACCCGTAGGAGCGACGGGTTGCAAAAACGATCGTCAAGATTCCCAATCTACACTGCCCCTCACCTTTGCTCAACGCATCGGTCACTGTCTCGCAACTTGCTGATACACTAGCGAGACTGCAAGCGCAGACTCTATGACGCTAGATCTATGACCCAGCCGATCGCCCCCAACATCTACACCTTCAGTCCGGGCAGCACGAGCGATCGATTGGAGCGGTCGATCGTGCTGGAATCCGGTAGCCTAACTGAGGCAGTTCCGTCCTCCCCTCACCCCGAAGAAACTGAGCAGGTTGCAGCACCGATCGATCAACTCACGGATTGGTCGAGGTTGGTGCGGGAGATTTTGACGGCGGAGTTTTTGGAGCAGTTGGCACTGACGCTGCGGAGTCGATCGGCGCTGCCGGAGCTGGTGATGCAGCAGCTATTCGAGCATTTGCTTAAGGTTTACCGCCACAAAGTCGAAGTCACGATTCAGACTGAGGGACTGGACGCGATCGACACCAGCTTGTCGCACTTCAAGCTGATCCACGATCGCAAGAAGGGCGCTCGTACTCTGGAGCTTGTGCTGGATGACGAGAAAATTCAGGCTCATTTACGACAGTCCCTTTGGGAGTTTTTCACCCATGCGGGGATGTGGGCAGAATTTGCCAAAGCGATCGGGGCGAATCTAGTTGTGTGGGCGATCGAGAACTTGGCTCCTAACCTGAAAGTTCCGGTTCAAGCCAATAATTCTGGGCAAATGCAGCAGACAGTTATTGATTACTTGAACCAACCAGAAGCAACTTTGGTGCAGGAAAGAGTTGAGTTCCTGGGACAAATTTACTGTCAAGACATTAGTAAAAAGATTATTGAAGGGTTTAATCTGCCCGACTGCTCTCTCAAAGATGTCGAAAAGCTGTTGGGGTTGAAGCAACGTCCTCCTTCAGGAGCCGAGCGCAGTTTTGAACTGAATCCCATCGCGGTTTTGCCCACCGCCATTCCGATCGCCAGCAGCATTCGTGCCCAACTGCGCCCCGACCTGTGGCAGCGCAACGCCGATCAGTTGGCCGTGTTTCAACACCGCAGCAAAAGTAATCCTAATAACTACATCGAGCATTACATTACTAATCCTGGTGATATTGCTTTGCTGCCGTGGGAAGCGGCAGAGCAAATTATCAACAAGTTTGGGTTTGATACTGTTAAGCTTCAGCTAATTTTTGCAGCCCGAACGATGGAGGAAGATGAACCCTGGAAAACTACCTTCACTGTCCGGGCCACGGATCTGATTCATCTCTTGGGCTGGGATCGAAACCACAGCACCAGTCTGCCGGAGAAGCGCAACGTCATTGCCAGCACGGCCTATGCGCTTTCTTGTCTATTAGTGAAATCTGTGTGGATTGAAGGGCAGGGACGTAAGCCTGTGGATGCCAGCACGCCGATCGGCAGAATGTGGGATGTGCTGATTGACCCCCACGGACAGTTCGACTGGGTGACGGGTAAGATCGATCGACCAGACGAAATTTACATCACTGTCAGCCCTGGTTTGTGGACGAAGCATTTTCTCAATCGAGCCGGAAGTCGCGCTAAAGAAGCGCTACACCAGTTCGGCTACCTGGCAAAAGATATCCTAAAAATTGACCCTTATCACAACGAGATGGCGTTGAGATTGGCTATTCAATTAACCTTGGATGCACGGGTACGAGTACGAAACCAACACCCCTATGACTACCGAGTGTTGAGTTTGTTAGAGGATGTGCTAGCGAAATCTGAAATTGAGAAAGCCCTTCAGGACAAGCATAGAGCCAGGGAGCTAAAAAATCGCTGGAACAATGCCCTGCGACTGCTGAAAACCTTGGGTTGGCAGATTGAATTTGATCCGGTCACTTATCCTGCCTGGTTGCAGCCAGGGAGTCAGGCAGTGAAACCGGAGGATTGGCGGAAAATCAAAGTTCTAGATCGCCTGCTACAAGCAAAATTGACTATCAAACCGCCCCATCCCATTCCTGATCTGCTAACCAAAATCAAGGAGCCGAAAAAGCCCAAACCGATCGAACCCACGCCTCAAATTGCCGAGCTAACTGGAGAGCAAATTCAGAAAGGGCGAGAAGCGATCGGCTGGAGTCGCAAAGAGTTGGGCGGCTTCCTCAACCTCAGCGCCGACTACATCGGCAAGATGGAACGGGGCGATCGTATGATCACTCCCGAACTGGAAACTAGCCTTAGAAAGCTGCTGCATCTTCGATGAGGTCTGGTCGATCGACGAGCAGCACAATCTTTCGCTCATGGATTTTCCGCTCATGGTAAGAGAGCAAATCCCTAGCTTCTGCGGGAAATCAGGGATTTGGACAGGTTTGGACGGGATCTTCGCCTAAAACCGGGGGTAGGTGCGTCCTGCTTTTTCAGCTTTCTTGCTCTTCTGCTTAGGCTGTTCCGCTTCTAGCTCCTTCAGCTTCTTCAGAATGCGACCGTAGTAGTCTTGCAGATAAGCCTCCAAGGTTGTGGTTTCTTCTGGAGCAATGCCGAAAACTTTATAGACTTCATCCATTGGCGCGGTGATGGGCTGTCCAGAAGCGACAACCTCCGCAAAGGCAAGGCGATCGGAGATATTCCAAGTCCACTCGAAAAACCGAGTGATCCGCCGCATCGTCCGCAGCAGACCGATCGGCATCCGCGACACTCTAGACTGCTTGCCAGACAAACGCTCACAGAGACGAATAATCTCGTAAGCTCCCCAGGCACGGCTCCCCACCACTGGAAAGGTTTTCTTCTCAGTTTCTGGCACGCTTAGAGCACGGACGGCAAACTTGGCAATGTCTTGCGTGTCCATGTAGGACATAGGGGAAGTGTCGCCCATGACCCAAACCGACTGGGATTCCAGAATGGGAATCGCATACTGCCCAATCAACCCTTGTAGGAAGCCGCAGGGCCGTAGGATGGTGTAGTTCAGCCCCGACTCTGCCAGGAACTTCTCGGTGCAGTGCTTGATGTCCATCAAGGGCACATTGGGATACTTCTCTGCATCTAAAATTGAGAAGAAAATGAAGCGATCGATCTGGGCTGCTGCTGCCGCCTGGATCAAGTTCACCTGCCCTTCCCAATCCACTTGACGAATGCTGAGGGAATCAGTGGCGCGGGTTGTTGCAGCATCGATCACAGCCGTTACTCCCTCCAGGGCGGGGGGTAGAGATTCGGGACGACGCAAATCCCCCGCTACCAATTCCGCACCCCACTCCTTCAGAAATGCTGCCTTCTTGAAGCTGCGAACCAGACAGCGAACCTGATGCCCTTCGTCCAAAGCGCGGCGAGTGATTTGTCTGCCCAGGGTGCCTGTGGCTCCGACGACTAATAGATTCATGAGGGAGTAAGGATGAGTTCTTAACTTTTTGCAACATTTTATCAGAAATTGCCCCGCTTCATTTTGCAAGATGAGACGGGTTCTAGAAAACTTCACACGCCTCTTAAAGAGACTGGATAAGACACCTCAGCGCTCACTTCCCGCGTTCGACTTCCGGGGTCAGGAGAGTTTGCTTATGAGCTAGTCTGAGAAGAGATACGGCTACGTTAACGGCTACGTTGAGGCACGATCGCCCTTCCTGCTCTCGGTAGCTTAAGCTTCTTGCCCTCCCATCATGTCCAGCTTGGAGTTTTCCTAGACTAGGCCCTGATACTCTCAACTGCTCTGTGCAGCATCCCGTTAATCTGGGCAGCTTGCGCCAGCCACAGTTCAGCCTGCTCAACGTGAAAAAGCCCAGCGCATGGCGGAGTTTTTTAGCCTGTCGGAGATGTTAATCAGCTTGGAATTCTCTCAGCGCTGGCGGCCCAAGAACTTTGCGTTTGCGATTTGACGGCAGTGGAAATGACAAAATCTATGGTCTTTCACGAGCTACAGACTTTGCGATCGCAGCGATCAGTGGGGGCTACTGCAAGCAGGGGCAGAATGAGTTCTATCGCCTCAAGACATCTTGTATTCAATCTTTACCAAGCCGTAGCAGAGCACTTAGACGAGTCGCACGACCTGGAAACTGGTAATGGGGTAGCTCGAACCATCTGCCAGAACTGGGGCTTAAACCAGCGTAGTTCTCGCCCCTTTGTCCTCAGCGCTACTCTGGTTCGCCGCCTTGAATCTTCAGCAACACAAATCCCATTCCTAAACCGATCGGAATCAAGAGGAAAGCGAGAGCCGCCGCATTGAAAATTTCACCAGACATTCGTTATGTTCTCCATTGCGTCGCAGGTATTCAAGCAGAAAATCATAGAAGCCTCGTCTCCGGGCTGGGGGAACAGCATTTTGGGGCTTTGCTTTATGAAGGCTTGTATGAAGATTCTAGACTAGATCAAGTGCCCTTCCTAGAAGTTGGGCAGTGAGGAAATTGGGTAGAAACTTGGAGGTGAGTTGGGATGACCGAGAAAAACCAGCGTCCTCAGCTGGCGATCGCTCTAGGCGATTCGGCGGGAATTGGGCCGGAAGTGGTATTAAAAGCGCTGGCTGATCCTGAAGTGATGCGAGAGTGCGAAGTGACGGTGGTGGGCAGTCGATTGCTCCTCGATCGCGCTTACCACGATCTGTGTTCCGTGGCGACCGAACCACTTGCCCACCCGGAAACCCTGACGGTGCTGGATGTGGCAATTGATCGAGCTACAGAGGCGGCGATCGTGACAGGTCAGGGGAACGTAGCGAGTGGAGCAGCCAGCTTTCAGTATTTGCAGACCGCCATTGACCAAGCATTGGCGCATCGCTTTCAAGGCATTGTCACTGCACCGATCGCCAAGTCCGCTTGGAAAGCAGCCGGGCACGAGTACCCCGGACAGACGGAACTGCTGGCAGAGCGGGCCGGAGTTACTCGATTTGGGATGCTGTTTGTGGCTCGATCACCTCACACGGGCTGGACGCTGCGAACTTTGCTGGCCACCACCCATATTCCTTTACGGCAGGTAGCCGATGTTCTTACGCCGGACTTGTTGACCCGCAAACTGGACTTGCTGATCGAGTGTTTGGACAAAGATTTTGGCGTGGTGGCTCCTCGGATTGCGATCGCGGGCCTCAATCCTCACAGTGGCGAACAGGGGCAGCTAGGCCGCGAGGAGCAAGAGTGGTTGATTCCCTGGCTGACCCAAGCGCAACAGCAACATCCCCAAGTTCAGCTTGAGGGGCCTATTCCCCCAGATACGCTTTGGGTTAAGCCGGGACAGGCGTGGTTTAGTTCCCGTGAGGCGGGGGTTCACGACGGGTACTTGGCGCTGTATCACGATCAAGGCTTGATTCCAGTGAAATTGATGGCTTTCGATCGTGCTGTCAATACCTCGATCGGTCTACCTTTCGTTCGCACCTCGCCGGATCACGGAACTGCTTTCGACATCGCCGGAAAGGGCATAGCAGCAGCAACCAGCATGAAGGCAGCGATACAACTGGCCACAGATCTTTGTAAAAACCGCCAGCAGCAGGGCGATCGCCGGGGATTCACTGAGGTGTAGAAGAACTTGCGATCAGCCGGAAGCTAGTTTTTGCTTAAGCCACAGAGCCTTAATTTTCCTCTAGAACCCTGTTCATGGCAGTCGTTTCTACTACAGCATCGAGGGATCGCTAGTTATAGCTTGCTGACTTCTGTTATATTTCTTAGTGTTCGGCTCGGAAGTTTAGCGCGAAGATAGAAACCATTCGGTATATCAAACTACACTCTCTCTTACCGAACTCCAGACTAGGGTTTCCACACTTCACTTCCCGGTCGAGCAACCTTAGACTTACTCTCAACACTGCGCCAGCAGGCAGTTTCAAACTTCTACAACACACTTAGGGGTGGTCATGATTCAATCTATCCAGTACTCGCTTAATGTGATTCGAGACGAAGCTCGTCATTTGGTTCAGAAAGGATGCGTCAGTCGCAGTCAGCCGATCTACTCCCTTTGCCAGTTCATCCCGGCCCGCGAGTGGGGCTGCATTGAATCGGAGCTGGAGCGCTGCAACTTCCTGTTGCGCGATCGCATCGGCGACCTAATGGGTCGCGAAGACTGGGAGAACGATTAATCTAGCAAGAGAAACTCAACAGAAATCAGGGTGAGTCCTGTCTCAATTGCTCCAGTTCGGCTCGAATTGCGGCCAGTTGGGCTGTAAGCTCTTGAATCTCCAGTTGAACATCTGCGGGAGCACTGGGACTAGATTCTGAAGCAGCTGGGCCGGTGGTGGAGGTTGGGGATGCCGAAGGGCTAGTCTGGGACAAAATTGTGTCCACAAAGCTCCGGGCTTCCTGTTCGGTTGCTTTTCCTTTCTCCGCCCAATCCGTGGATAGCTGACCCCATTCCTGGTTCAGCTTGGCTAAGTTCTCCTCACGTCGGGTGGGGTCTTGCAGAACTTCGACTAGGGTTGCCGTTGCGCCCAGGGTGACGCGAAATCCTTTTTGGAGTTGTTCAACGATCGTCTCAGAGTTCATTGGTATTTCAGGGGTTTAGGTCAATTGGGATTCAGGTGGACTGAGGCTCAGAAAGCTTGCACTCTATCTCTTGTACTCACATTTCTTAGAATTTTAGCTCTTAAGACTTTAACCAAACTGTTCTAGAAACTGGTTAACGTCTTCCACAAGGCGGCTGAGTTCGGCTTCTGTGGTTAGGCGGATACGATCGTCCCGCAGAGTGATTAGCACTTTGGCGGCGAAAGGAGAGGGCCAGATGTTGGGGTTGCAAAAGATCTCCAGGAACACCTCGCCCGTATACTGATATTCCATCGGCTTCTGAGGCGTAGCCCGAACGCCAGGGGTTGCCTTGGCCGTCGTTGTTTTGATGCTGTTGATCAGCTGGGCGATTGCTGACTGCATTTCACGCGCAGCCGCAGGCGTAAAGCTGAACGAAACCGACCCTTCCAACAGATTGAGCGTTAACTGACCCGCCATAAGCAATTCCCCAATAGCCTTGTAATCTTAGGGTACTGGGGAATGGAACTTTGGCAATCTTTTGAGTTTATTTTCAAAAATCTCTCGAAAGGCTTACCTTCTGTTTGGTCAGTCATCCTTCAATAAGCAAGCGGGGCGAGGAACGATCATGGCTTCAAGTTCTCGTGCAACGGTTCGGAGAGTGCTGCTGATCACCCTGTTCCTCAATCTAGGAGTGATGGGGCTGAAGGCAGCGTTGGGATGGGCAACAGGCTCTTTAAGCTTGCTGGCGGATGCTTTGCACAGCGTTACTGATAGCGCCAGCAATATCCTGGGTTTGTTCGCCAGTCAGTTTTCGCTGCCAGAACCCGATCGCGATCATCCTTACGGACATCAGAAATTTGAGGCTGTGGGAGCATTAGGGATCGCTGCCTTTTTGGGGATTGCCTGCTTCGAGATTCTCAAAGGCGCGATCGAGCGGCTGCTCAATCCAGCCCCTGTCCTCGTCAAAATCTCTGCGACAGAACTGTGGCTGCTGCTGATTGTCCTAGGCGTGAACATCTTCATCACCTACTACGAGCGCCATGTGGGACGTAGGGTGGGTAGCTCGATTTTGATCGCTGATGCCCAGCACACCATGAGTGATGTTTGGGTGACTCTGAGCGTTATGGTGGGGCTGATTGGTATTTGGGTGGCTGGTTGGCAGTGGTTGGATGTGGTGCTGGCGTTTCCGGTGGCGCTGCTAGTGTTCACCAGTGGGTGGGCGGTGATTCGGGAGAATCTGCCCTGGCTGGTGGACGAGATGGCTATTGCCCCAGAAGCCATCCACACGATCGCGCTGCAAGTTCCCGGTGTGCTCAACTGCCATGACATTGCTTCCCGTGGAGTTGTGGGGCGGCAAATCTTTATCGAAATGCACTTGATCGTGGATGCCAAGGATGTGGAAACCGCCCATCAGATTACCGAGGAAGTGGAGGCGAAACTGCTGGAGCGCTTTGCCCCTGCCCGCATCTTGATCCACATTGAGCCACCTGCTTACAGTTCAGACCACATCAGCTACGAGTCTTCTAAATCGGCTCAGGGGAATTAGAGTATGCGCTTTGTCACCGACCCACCGATCGCCACCAAAATTGCCAAGATGAAGCAGCGTGTCCGATGGGGCGAGGCAGCGATCACCCAAAGGGGAATCGACCAGACCACACTGGTGCTGGAGGATGGGCAGGACGATCGAACCGATTTCTCGTTTCTGGTACTGGGAGATAGCGGCTCTGGGCCACACCGGGGACATCATCCGCAACGGCGAATTGCAGAGGGAATGCTGGAACATCGGAACGACTGCCGCTTTGTGCTGCATACCGGAGATGTAATTTATCTGGTGGGTTCGCGCGAGTTCTATGGTCTGAATTTCATTCAGCCCTACCGCGAGTTTCTGGTGGATGGGGTAAAGAGTACCTTCGATGGCATGGTATTCAATCAGCCGTTCCTTACAGTTCCAGGCAACCACGACTACTACGATCTGCCTCTGGCTTTCGGCGCTTTGGCTCAAGTGACAGCTCCGCTTCGCTACCTTTTGCGATCGCGCCTCGACCTCGACATAGGCTGGCGGGGATCAGTCCAGGGCAACGATTACGCTAGGGCCTTTCTGGACTACCTCAGAGCGCTGAGCCCGGCAGAGCTAGAGCGGCATCTCGACAGTCACTACACCGCCAAAACTGAGACTGGGCGCTGTCTCAGTTACCAGCCGGGGCAGTTCACTCGGCAGCCAAATCGCTACTACACTTTCCGCGCTGGCGGGATTGATTTTTTTGCGATCGACTCCAACACCTTCAACGTGCCCACTCCTCTGCCCAACACCCGCCAAGGGCAACTTGTTCGCCAGCAGCTTGAAGAGCAAAGCACGAAGATCGATCGCCAAATGCAAGAAGTTCTGGAACAGTCTGCTAGCTTTGATCCTAGCAATCCTGACCATGCGGAACAGCTAGACGACCTGCAAGCCAAGCTGGAGCAGTTAGCAGAAGTCAAGAAAGATCTGGATAAACAACTCAGCAGCGACAAGGCCACGCCGATCGATCTAGAACAATTGGACTGGCTCCAGCACCGCTTAATTGAGTCCTGGCATACCGAGTCTGTGCGGGGGCGTGTCCTGTTTTTCCACCATCCGCCCTACGTGACCGAAGCGACTAAGTGGCATCAGGGGCAAACCCTAGCGATTCGCGATCGCTTGCGGCAGGTACTGGATGGCGTAGCAGCGGCAGTGGGGGAGCGAGCGAAAGGCCGAGCGGTTGTCGATCTAGTTCTTAACGGACATGCTCACTGCCTGGAATATCTCCGCACGCAGAATACAGGTCATGCTGACTCCCACACGAACTGGATCGTCTGCGGCGGCAGTGGCTACAGTTTGCGACGGCAGCGCCAAGAGGGAACCCAGATCTCTGAAGGTTTAGACGATCTTCGGGGAGAGGTGAGTGAGACGATCGCCCAATCCCATCTCTATGTAGGGCGGAGTGGAATTGGAACGCTGAAGCGTCGTCCCTATTCGTTTCTACGAATCGACGTGCAGGCGGGGTCGCAACCTAAGTTCGTGGTGCGTCCGTTTGTCAGCGAACGGTTCCAACGGCGCTGGTATGACTACGCGATCGAGCCTTTCACGATTTGAGCAAAGGCGTAACGTGGCGCTAATTGTGACGCTCAATGGGACTGCATCACAATTAGCGTCATGTCGTCCGAGTTGCGGTTAGCTGGGCCAATAAACGCCTGAACTCGATCGAACAAATAGTCTAAAATTGCCTGGGGAGTGGCGCAGTACTGGCAAGCCCACTGAAATGCCTGGGTCAGGTTTTCTTCGTCGAAGCGCTCCCCGTTCTGGCTGGCGGCATCTGTAAATCCGTCGGTGTAGTAAATCAGCGTGTCCCCTGGCTGTAGCTGCACCTGGGCATCCTGATAGTGGGTGTCTGCATCCAGCCCAATCAGCATTCCCAGCGTGTCTAGACGCTTGATAGTGCGGGTAGCGGCTTGCCACAGCAGAGGCGGATTGTGGGCAGCGTTACTGTAGAAAAGGGTGCGGGTGAGGGGATCGTATTCAGAGTAGAACAGCGTCACAAAGCGATTGGAATTTTCCAGGTCGGCGTACATGACCCGGTTAAGATGCTGGAGAATTCGAGCGGGGGAGTGGGCGTTGAGAACTTCGGCCCGCAGCATTCCCCGCGTCATGGTCATAATTAAACCAGCCGGAACGCCCTTCCCCATGACATCACCGATCGCCACACTCCAGCGTCCGGTTTCTGACCCACCGCCGTCTTTGCGCGGCCGCATCTGATCATGGCTGGCCGGAATAAAGTCGTAGTAGTCGCCTCCGACGCGGCTGGCGGTCTGGCAACGGGCGGCCAGTTCGACACCTTGAATCTTGGGACACTGGCGCGGCAGCAGCCGCAGTTGGATTTCGGCCCCGATCTCCAGCTCTCGATCAAGGCGTTCTTTCTTCCGCAGTTCCACCGTGAGTTCGTCGTTCTCGATCGCCACCGCAGTCTGGTCAGCCACTAGGCGCACGAGCTTCTGCCGCGTCTCTGTCCAGGTGTAGTGGGAGTCGCGGCTAAACACATAAAGCCGTCCGCGCTCGGCATTCTTCACTAGAATTGCCGTACCAAAAATCTGAACATCACTGCCCAACTGGTGACTGACCTGCCGATCCAGCGCCGAGATTGTGGTGGGCGTGAAGACAATCGTCTCACCGGGCTTAGTAGGCGCAAACGTGCTGATTTGCCGCGTTGCCAACTCCATCGCCTGCCGGATATCCTGGCACCAGTTGCCGTTCTGGCAGTGCAGCCGCTCCAGACGCACTTGACCGTTGGGCTTAAACAACATCAACGCGCCTCCATCGGCATCGGTGACGCGGCTGGCCATCAAGGGAATCAGTTCCAAAAACTGGTTGAGATTGTTGAAGCTCCGCAGGGCAAAGCCCAAAGAACTGAGCAAATCCTGAATCTTGTGCTGTTCCCGATTTAGCCGCGCGACCAGTTCCTTGAGGGCAAACACGGGAGTAATGTCGGCAGGGGCTGCCGCGCCAGGATTTGCGCGATCGGGAGGAGGTTGCGAGGGCTGTCGGGGTAGGGGTACAGCAGTCATTAGGGCAAGGTCACAGGGCGGGGTGGAATCAGCAATCAAAGTTCAGTGAGTCTATCCTGACGAATCAAGAAAGCCAGCGTAGAACAAGAAAAGGCGATCAACTCGCTTGGGATAATACTGGCCCAGTAGAGCTAGTGTTGCCAGCAGAGTTAGATCAGGATAACCAATTTCCGTCGAATCTCACCAAAGATTTGGTTGACTTTGCAGAAAATTGATTACCGCCTACACTAACTGACTCTGAGCCAAATGGCACAGCCTAGACGATCGAATTTTTGTGAGTTTTGCGCGATCGCAGGGTAGATCTCAAGCTTTACCCGTTCAGCAGAGCCTCAACGAACTCGTAGCTGGAAAACGGTCGTAGATCCTCAAGGCCCTCGCCGGCCCCGATGAAGCGGATGGGCAAGCCAAGCTGCTGCACTACCGCTAGGGCAATCCCACCTTTGGCTGTGCCGTCGAGTTTAGTTAGCACCACGCCGCTGAGGTTGGCTGCTTGGGAGAACACCTCTGCTTGGCGCAGGCCGTTCTGTCCCAGGGTGGAGTCCAGCACAAGGAGAGATTCGACGATCGCGCCCTCAGCTTTCTTGTCGATAATGCGGCGCACTTTACTGAGTTCGTCCATCAGGTTCTTTTTGTTTTGCAGCCGTCCAGCCGTATCCACTAGCAGCAGTTCCGTGCCGCGAGACTGAGCGGCGGAAATGGCATCAAAGACCACGGCGGCTGGATCGGTGTTTTGTCCTGGATTGGCGATCACTTCGACTCCACTGCGATCGCCCCAGACTTTCACCTGCTCCACAGCGGCAGCGCGGAAGGTATCAGCAGCGGCGATCAGGCAGTTGTAGCCCGACTTTTGGGCGATGTGAGCCAGTTTGCCGATCGTCGTAGTCTTTCCGGCTCCATTAACTCCCGTGATCAGCCAGATATTCAGCGTGTCCTTTTCCGGCGAGAAGAAGCGGCTCTTGGATTTCTCCAGAGGCGCATCCAGCATTTCTCGCAAAATCTGCTTCAGATAGGAGATTGCGGCATCCGGCGGTAACGTCTCGCTCCGAAGTTTCTGCTGGAGGGATGCAATGATGGCATCGGTGGCGGCCACACCCACATCTGCTTGCAGCAGGGCCGCCTCAATTTCCGTTACGGCATCTTCATTGAGCGGCCCCTGCCCAACGATCGCCCGCAGTTGGTTGATCAAGCCGCGACGGGTTTTGTCCAGTCCTTGCCGCAGCCGATTCAGCCAAGTAATTTCCTCTAGAGAAATATCCTCTGCCCGTCGCCCTTGGGCGGCTAACACCTCTGCCGACCAGAGGAAGCCTTCATCTAGTTGAAAATCAGGCAAGACGATCGGTGGAGTTGCGATCGCCACGGGTTCTGGCTGCGGCTCAACGATTGCGGTTTGCCGCAGTTGCTCCAGTCGGGCTAGCCGCTCTGCTTCAGCTTGGGCCCAAAAGGGTAGAGGAGTCGATTCAGGGGTGGGCGCGATCGGTACTTCTGCTGTCTCGGTAGCAGGGGATTCAACCACGGACGTTTCGGCTACAGGCGTTTCGAGGAGCGCGATCGAATCTGGAGTAGTTGCCTCTGGCTCAGCGATGGGCGGCGCTTCAGTAGCGACCGGTACGGTTGCAGGTTCAAGGATTTCTGCGATCTGGGCAGGCGCTACCTCTAGGACAGCTGCCTCTGGGATGGTTGTCTCTGGAATAGCCGTCTGGGTAGCTGCCGCTTCTTCCTGCTGCTTCCTCTGAATGTTTAGGTAGGCGGCTTTGGCAAAGCTCAGGTAGTCTTCGGCGATCGCGGGGGCGGCAGGCGCTCCTGCTTGCACCTCTAGGGGGGCTGCTGTGGGGGCTGCTGAATCTCCCGACTGCGGTGGCTCGTCTGTTTGCTCTTCTTTCTGCTGATTGAACTGGCGACGAAACCAATCAAATGCCATTGCGATATACCTGAACGAGTGGCCGAATCCTGCTTTAATTCTTACTCAAAA